>JBAVZX010000677.1:0-2674 GCA_049589015.1 Phormidium sp.
TATGAAATCTGGCCAAGGACAAAATTTTCTAGTTCCGGTTATAACGACGAATAAAGGAGAACAAACAGCTGAAACATTGCAAATTGAAGTGTATTGGAAAAGGATGGGAAAGAACAAGAAAGTGCCGAGTTACAGATTCAATTTTTACCCAAAGGCGCAAAGCGATCGGGCTGGGTTACATTTGAAACAGATCCCCAGACTGTGGAAAAAATTAAAACTCGTGCTGTAGGATTTGAAAAGCCGTGATTTCTTGGCAGATGCCTGTATTATGAGAACGCTGATCATTGATAACTACGATTCCTATACTTATAATTTGTACCAGGCGATCGCACAAATAAATCAAGAACTGCCTTTAGTAATTCGCAATGACCAGATTTCTTGGGAAGATCTGCAAACATTAAACTTTGATAATATAGTAATTTCCCCAGGCCCAGGTCGTCCAGAAAAACCAGCGGATTTTGGCATCTGCAAACAAGTAATTCAAAACATCAAAGTACCCTTATTAGGAGTTTGTTTAGGACACCAAGGAATAGGTTATTGTTATGGCGGTAGAGTCATTAATGCTCCAGAAGTTAGACATGGTAGACTCAGTAAAATCCATCATAATGACTGCGAACTATTTCGCGGAATTCCTAATACATTTAAAGTAGTACGTTATCATTCCTTACTAGTTGCCAATGACCTTCCAGACTGCTTAGAAAAAATAGCTTGGACAGAAGAAAACGGATTAATCATGGGGTTGCGCCATCGATATTTGCCATTATGGGGCGTACAATTTCATCCAGAATCAATCAGCACAGAATATGGGCAAACTTTACTAGAAAACTTTCGCGATATCACCCAAAAATTCCCAATTAAAAACCCCAAAAATTCCCAATCTTGTAGGACAGGCATCTTGCCTGTCATTCCCAATCCTGTCATTCCCAATCCTGTCATTCCCAATCCCCAATCCCCAAACTATGAATTAAAAACACGCAAACTAAACATTTGTCCAGATTCAGAACAAATTTTTGTCAATTTATTTCAGGATAAACCGAATGCTTTTTGGTTAGATAGTAGCTTGGTAGAAACTAATCAATCTCGTTTTTCGTTTATGGGAGATGGAAATGGGATAAACAGTTTATTGGTACGCTATTACAGCGAAAAGCAAGAATTGATCGTCACCCAATCAGAAACAGTAACTCATCGCAGAGAAAGTATTTTCGAGTATCTGAAACAAGAAATAGAACGCCGAAAATGTCAAGCTGATGATTTACCTTTTGATTTTAACTGTGGTTTTGTCGGCTATTTTGGTTATGAACTTAAAGGAGAATGTGGTTCTAAGATTGTCCATTCTTCACCTTTGCCAGATGCGATGTTTTTATTTGCCGATCGCCTAATTGCGATCGATCACCAAGAACAAACAATTTATCTATTACAACTAATTCAACCCGGACAAATCGAAACAGCAGAAACATGGTTTAATCAGGTACAACATCAACTAGAAAATCTCCCACCACTTCCGCCAATTGTTTCCCAAAAACAACACAAACCTTTAGAATTTCGCTTAAGTCGTTCCTACTCAACTTACATCGAAGATATTCACCAATGCTTAGAAGAAATTCATCAAGGAGAGACGTATCAAGTTTGTTTGACGAATCAGCTTTATATTGAAAATACTCCCGATCCTGTAGAATTTTATCGCGCATTAAGGCGAATTAATCCTGCACCATATTCGGCATTTTTGCGTTTTGGAGAAATTGCGATCGCGTCTTCTTCCCCAGAAAGATTCCTCAAGATCGATCGGCAAAATTGGGTAGAAACAAAACCAATTAAAGGCACACAAAAACGGGGAAAAACACCCGAAGAAGATGTAATTTTGCGGGAATCATTACGAAATAGCGAAAAAGATCAAGCAGAAAATTTGATGATTGTAGATCTATTACGCAATGATTTAGGAAAAGTTTGCGAAATTGGTACTGTTCATGTTCCTAAATTAATGGATGTGGAAACCTTTGCCACAGTACATCAGTTAGTCACAACAATAAGGGGGAGATTGCGATCGGACCTCCAAGCAATAGATTGTATTAAAGCATCATTTCCAGGCGGATCGATGACAGGTGCTCCGAAAATTCGGACTATGGAAATTATCGATCGCTTAGAACAAGAAGCGAGGGGAGTTTATTCGGGTGCGATCGGCTTTTTAGCATTAAATGGTTCAGCTGATTTAAACATTGTAATTCGCACCGCTATTTTAACACCTGAAAACACATCTATTGGCATTGGTGGCGGAATTGTAGCACTCTCCGATCCAGAAAAAGAGTTTCAAGAAATGTTACTCAAAGCAAAAGCTTTAATTGAAGCATTAGAGTTGACAATGGAACCCATTTATGAGCCAATTAATATCATATCTGGTTGATTAAACATAATGTAGAGACGTTATATATAACGTCTCCACAAGGTTTTTATACCAAATCCGGTTAAATATCCCCGTTATTCTTTAGTCCGCGTAGGCGGACTTTGTTTGTGTAGACGCGATTTCAATCGCTAACTCGGATTTGGTATAACACACCATCTCAGATCTTGCAGCAATGGAGGTAGAACCTCCAAAACTTCGTTCCCAGGTTCAACCTGGGAACGAGAACAGTAGAACATAATGTAGAGTAAAAACCTTGTAGAGACGTTATATATAACG
>JBAVZX010000678.1:0-2817 GCA_049589015.1 Phormidium sp.
TGACGGGAGATTCTTGTTTCACTGAGGAATGCTTTTTAACACTTGTGTTAACGAGTCTTACATCCTCTCCACAAGCTTGAAATTCCGATTGCCCATCGGTATTTGTTAACAGAATCCTTATACCTTCTTCCCACAAATTTACTGTCGCATTCTCATCTCTATCATGGTGGGTTTTGCATTCTGGGCAAACCCATTCACGAATGCTGAGATTTAATGAATTGTTCTTAACTTTGCAACTATTACAAAGTTTGCTACTGGGAAAGAATCTGTCAACTTGAATAAATATTCCTCCCTCTCTATCTAGCTTATAACTGATAAAATTAAGCAGTATTCCCCAACCAGCATCTAATACTGATTTCGCTAGTTTGGTTCGTGCCAACCCTTTAATACAAAGGTTCTCAGCTATCAAGACTTGGTTTTCGTCTACTAACTTCCTTGAGAGTTTATGGAGAAAATCTTGCCTGGTATTGGCTATTTTTTCATGGACTCTAGCAACTTTTTTAACTTGTTTCTGCCGATTTAAAGACCCTTTTTTCTTTCTGGATAATGCTTGTTGTCTACGTTTTAAACGTTTCGCATATTTTCTGGTAGGTTTGATTGGATCAACTTTATCAAAGTCTTTTCCATCAAACGTAGTAACTAGATGATTTAAACCTAAGTCAATACTTGTTATTTTCCCTGACTTGCTATTTGTTAAATCATCAGTTTCAAATAAGATTGCAGCAAAATACTTATCTGTACTCGTTTTTGAAACAGTTACAGATTTAATTTTACCGTTAATACTTTTTGAAATACTTGCTTTAACAATGCCCAATTTTGGGAGTTTTAAACCACCATTTTTAATCGAACAGCTTTCAGGGTAACGGATCGACTGTTTCCTGTGCTTACTTTTAAACTTAGGGAATCTTGCCCTTTGAGAAAAGAAATTTTTAAAAGCTGATTCTAAGTTCTTAAGTGTTTGCTGTAATGTAGCAGCAGTTACTTCTGTTAGCCATTCGTAATCAGGTAGCTTTTTAAGTTGGGTGAGGTCTTTCGCCATATCACAATAGCTCATACCCTTACCCGTTTCTTGATACTGATTGTTAGTTTTATTCAGGTAATAATTAAACACAAAACGGGAGCAGCCAAAGCTTTTAGCTAAAGCTATTTCCTGTTCGAGGTTTGGATAAATTCTTACCTTCAATGTGTCTAACATCAGTTCTCTTGAGCTAAACTTATCTGTATATTAACACTTGGCGCTCAAAAATGTCAACTACATACCATCATGGTTTCAGGTCTGTTTACAGACTTAACGCTCACGTCGTTTTAGTGGTAAAATATCGTAGACGTGCAATCAATGGCGAAATCTTAACACGGCTGGAACAAATCTTAAAACAGACCTTAAATAAATGGGAATCAGAATTGCTAGAATTTAATGGGGAGTCAGACCATGTACATTTACTGATTGATTACAAACCTGACATACCACTGTCTACCTTAATCGGGAACTTAAAAACAGTTAGTAGCCGATTAATCCGCAAGGAATATCCCTGGTTGGCGCAGAAATATTTCTACAACAAACCGTATTTTTGGACTGGTTCTTACTTTGTTGCTAGTTGTGGGGGCGCTACAGTTGAACAATTAAAAAAATATGTTGAGCAACAAGCTACACCGGAATAATGATTCGCTATCGCTCAGTTTATATTTTGGTCGCCATTCATCTCCCGTTAACCTTCGGTGTAACGGGAGTCCTCTGGCTCCATTCTGGATAGAGGTTTTTGTCAATCCAAATACTTAAATTCCTAATTGAATTTTCCTCACCAAATCATCAAAAGGTTCCCAATTATCCTTTTCAGTAATAGATTCCCAAACCGCTTCAATTTGCGGTCTAAGTAACACAGTTTTCGGATTCCAACGCCTCATTTTTCCTTCCACCTCGACCATTTCCGACTCAGGTAAATTCTGCAAACTTCGATGATACAAACTCCGCCAATTCTGCAAACTTTCCCGATTTTCTAAACCCGATAAAAAGTCCGCTTCACTCAAAATTGAATTCACATCCTCGCGCCAACTACGAGAAAACAAATCAGTAATTTCCGAGAAAAAAGCATGATAACCAAACTGAGTATCTCCTAAAACCTGAATAGTTGATTTAAACAACTCTTCCCCTTCAGGCATTTGCAGATTTTCTAGCCCCAACTTTCGCAACATTAACTGTTGATAATAATCCGCATAATATTCCCAAAACTTAGCCAATCCCGCTTCCAAATCTGTCTTTGACATTACCACACGCAAAGGCACTTGCAGCATTTCCAAATTCCCCTGACAAATCGCAGGTTGATAACCGTAACAGTACCGCCCATAATAATCAAAATAAGCAGCTGTAAAAGTCGGATTATAAGTAGGAATAAAAGCATAAGGACCATAATCAAAACTTTCCCCAGTAATTGCCATATTATCAGTATTTAAAACTGCATGACAAAACCCAGCCGCCATCCATTGCGCCACTAATTCCGCTACTCTTCGCACCAATTCTGCATAAAATAAAGCATAACGTTCCGATTCATCTTCGACAGTTAATAAATGAGAATAATAAATTTCGATCGCATGATCTAAGAGCTTTTTAATTAAATCGTTGCGTCCAATATAATGTAACCTTTCAAAAGTCCCAAATCTGATATGAGAACGGCTAAAACGTACCATTACCGATGAACGAGTTGGCGAGGGTTCATCGCCGCGCCACAAAGATTCCCCAGTTTCAATCAGAGTGAAACAACGAGAAGTTTTCACCCCCATTTGGTGCAAAGCTTCCGCAGCTAAAACTTCCCTAACTCCCCC
>JBAVZX010000679.1:0-5609 GCA_049589015.1 Phormidium sp.
CATGGAACCTACAAGAAAACTGTGCTGAAGAGCCTTTTTGACCTTTCGCAGGGGACGGCGTGACCATCCTACTGCGTCGCAGAGTTCTTCTAATTCGTATAAATCAATGTCCCGATCGGTAGAAAAAAATATGCGACTATTACGGTTAGGCGATTCGCCAGTACCTGCGATCGGATATTCTTCTACTTGCTTGCCCCCAGTTGAAGAGGCATTGTCAAAATCGCTAAACCAGCTTTTCCAAAAACCCATGCAGCCGTGGTTATCGTAATAAAAGGAAGTTGGGTAGGCGTACTAGTGCAAGAAGGTAGTAAGGACATATTGGGGAAGGGATAAAGCTGAAAGGATCAAGGGTTAAAAGTTAAGTTAATTTTCTCCCAAGCTCCCCTACTCCCCTACTTCCCTACTCCCCTATTCCCTGCCACCCTGCACTAGTTAGTATATCTTTACGTATCCCCCTAGTGTTTGACATAATTGCGGGATTTAGTCGATGAGTAGGGAAATCACCCCCAAAAATCAATATCATCTGCAATTTTGACCAACTTTAGGTGGTAAATAGTCTATCCTCTTTACGGGAGGTAGTGGGTAAAACCATTGCCGGGAAATCCCATCCCCTTGAAGCATGGGAACAGCTGAACATTAAGCCAGACTTGGATCTGGTTTGCTATTTTGATTGCCCATGATGGCCCAGGGTTTAAAATCGTCAACTCTAGAACTCCTAAAACGGTTCAATCGATCGTTTCCCCAATTTTACGAACAGTTTGTCAGTAGCGAGAGTCAATTGCAAAACTTGAGGTTAGCTTATCGACTGTTCAAAACAAAGCGGGCGGTCATTGAAATGAAACCGGAAGGCAATAAAAGTGCGCTTTATTTTGCCTATCGAAATCAGTCATTTCTCCTCAGCGACATTTTTGGCGTACTCGCTGCATACGGGTTAACTATCCATAGTCTGAGCCTGTACGGTCAAATTCGCCCCCCGATGTTGGTGTTTATTAAGTTAGTGGTTTCCCGTGGTAGCAAGGCTTTAACAGAGAAAACCTCTGAAAATGTCTGCCGTGCCATTCGGGAAGCACTAGCCGGACGCTTTGAGGTCGAGGAAATGCTGGCGGTGGAATTCAATCTCGATGCTGGCTTAGAACAGGTAGAAACTGATTTCCACGTTGACCAGGTATTTCACTTACCAGCGTTGTTAATTGAAGCAGATAACCAGCCGGGATTGTTTTACAAAGTAATGTATGCGATTTGGCAAGAAGATCTCTTAGTTATTAGTGCCAATTTGCTGGTATGGCGGGGACGTACTCGCTTAATACTTTACCTCTTAGGCCCCAATGAAAGCCTGATTCCAGAATATCTCGGACAAAAAATCGCTGAAAGCGTCAAGCTGAGGTTGATGGGTCGATGATTGAGGAAGGGAACAGGGAACAGGGAACAGGGAACAGGGAACAAATATTTCTGTGATCTTGTCCTGTATTTCCCCATCTGCCAATTTGATGTGGCCGGAATTGCCCAAATGCTTGCTATCAGTCGTTGTCTGGGGAGTCAAGAGAGCTCCCATTAAGATAGGATCAATGTATGGCAAGCATCGACATCCTGGGTACACCACACGCTTATGAGTTGACGGCTCCTACTGCTAAGAGTGAAGTTTTAGTATTTATTCACGGTTGGCTGTTGAGTCGTCGCTATTGGCAACCTCTTATTGAGCAATTGGCACCAAGCTATCAGTGCCTTTGTTATGATTTGCGGGGGTTTGGTCATTCCCAAATCGGTCAGAAAAGTCACAATGAAGTAGATTGTCACGAATGGTCTTTGGTTGAGACTGTAAATACTCACTCTGCTCTTTATACTCCAGCTGTCTATGCTCATGAGTTGGGTCTTTTACTTAAAGAATTAAATATTTCTAGTGCTTGGTTGGTGGGTCATTCTTTGGGTGGTACGATCGCACTCTGGGCAGCAGAACAATTTCCTGAGTCCGTCAAGTGAGTAATTTGTATTAACGCTGGCGGTGGTATTTATCTTAAGGAAGCTTTTGAACGATTTCGCGCCGTAGGTCAGCAGTTAGTCAAGTTTCGCCCCCGCGTTCTCCGTTATTTACCTGGGATTGATTTAGTCTTTGCTCGTGATAGTGTAGCGCGTCCAGTTTCCCGTTCTTGGGGTCGTCAAAGGGCGATCGATTTTGTTATAGCTCACCCAGAAGCAGCTTTAGGAACTTTACTAGATTCAACCACGGAAGCAGAAGTTAATACTCTCCCAAAAATAGTTTCGCAACTTAAGCAACCTGTTTATTTTATCGCTGGTGCCAATGACAAGGTAATGGAACCGAAATATGTGCGCCATTTAGCTAGTTTTCATCACTTATTTGAATGCTCTGGAAATAATGTAATTGAAATTCCTAATTGCGGACATTTGGCTATGTTAGAACAACCGAATATGGTTGCAAGAGAAATTAGTAATATTCTGAATCGGTATGAAAGCTAATAAGGAAAGCAGAATGAGTGTCATTGATTTAAAAACTCTTTACGAAACTGACGAATTTGAATGGTTACAGTTAACTATTCAATTACTAAAGAATCGGCAATTAGAGTCCCTTGATTTAGAAAATTTAATTGAGGAATTAGAAGAATTGAGTAGAAGAGATAAAAGTGCAGTATCTAGCCTTTTAAAACAGATTATTATACATCTATTATTACTTGAATATTGGACAAATGAAAGAGAACTTAATGCTAATCATTGGAGAAGTGAAATTTATGGCTTCCGCGATCAGTTGGATGAAATTTTAACAAAAACCTTACGAAACTATCTAGAAGAGAATCTAGATTCTATTTACAAACGTGCTCTTGGTCTGGTGCACCAAAAAACAGGAAATACTGTTAAATTCCCTCTTGAATGTCCCTATTCATTTGAGAAGCTGCTCGACTTAAATTGGTTTCCCGATCGATCATGGGATAGTGATTAAAAGCAGTGACGTTAGCAGATTAACGAGGTAAAATATCATCAAGTCGAAGTTGTAAGTTTTTGAACAAAGGTGAAAAAATCTGTTGACCAAGCCGAAATTGTTGTTGAGTATAATCTTCTTCAATTAGTTGGCAAACAGTAACAGTTGGTTGTTTCGGTTTACCAATAAAAGCCACGCCTCCTAAACCTAAATAATCAACAATCCAATACTCAGGGATTCCAAAAAGAGCATATTCTTCAACTTTTCGAGCGTAATCTGTTTCCCAGTTGGTGCTGACAACTTCTACTACCATTTTGATCGATCGCCCCAAAGTAATCACAGGTTCTCTCTGCCATAAAGGTTCATTGGCAAGCACAGTTTCATCTAATACAACAATATCAGGACGACGAGCAGTAGCAACATCTGTAAAAGGACGAATTAAACAAGTACGAGGAATAAACCAAGGGAGTTTTTCTGCGGTAATGGCAATCCCAATTTGAGTTGCTAGTTTACCACTAACGGTTTCGTGAAGTCCCGTTGGTTCCATATCAACTAATTCTTCGTCAGCAAGTTCGTAGCGAGGGTTATTACCATATTGAGTGAGAAATGTTTCAAAGGTTAAAAGCTTTTGCGTGGTGTAAATCATTGTTAATTGTTAATTACAAAGCTATTTCTTGCTCCTCTGCTCCGGGCGCACACGCAGGTACGCCCCTACCCTGCCCCCTGCTTCACGAATAAAGCTGCATTACTTGAGAGAGAGGAAGGCGCGATCGCACTCCCAAACTCAAACTCGAAACATGGCCCCGATTCAAATGATCCGCCGCCGCACAACCGATCATCGCCGCATTATCAGTACAAAACTTCATTGGGGGAAACATCACCTGTAAATTATGCAAAGCTGCTGCTTCCTGTAACTGTTTCCGCAGTCCACTATTCGCCGCTACTCCTCCACCTACAGCAATGGTGTTGAGTCCGTAGTCTTGGGCACAGGCGATCGCTCTTTTCGTCAAGGCTTTCGCTACTGTATCCTGAAAACTAGCCGCAAGATCGTTTACTGGCAGCGGATTTTGTCCCTCCTGCTCTAATTTTTGCGTTAACCGCAACACCGCCGTTTTTAAACCACTAAAACTAGAATCATAAGGGTGAAAACCGCCATTTGGCAAAGAAATCTTGCCCTCCGGTAAAGGAAAAGCATTAGGATTACCTGATTTTGCCAGTTTGTCAATTACCGGCCCACCAGGATAACCTAGTTTCAACAATCGCGCCACTTTATCGAACGCTTCCCCCGCCGCGTCGTCGCGAGTTTCTCCTAAAGTTTCGTAAACTCCACAATCCTTAACATAAATTAAACTTGTGTGGCCCCCGGAAACCAGCAAACAAAGAAAAGGGGGTTCTAAATCCGGGGAACTCAGGTAAGAGGCATAAATATGCCCTTCTAGGTGATGTACGCCTAAAAATGGCTTCTGATGCAGAATAGCGAGTGTTTTAGCTGCACTTATCCCCACTAACAAAGCACCGACTAATCCAGGGGCACAGGTAGCAGCAATGCCGTCAATCTCTGACCAGTTTAAACCTGCTTGTTGAAATGCTTGGGCAATCCCGTGGTTAATCGTTTCTACGTGCTGGCGAGAGGCGACTTCGGGGACAACGCCGCCATACTGTTGGTGGATGGGGATTTGAGAGGCAATGATACTGCTGTAAACTTGACGATTATTGACGATCGCCACCGCTGTTTCATCACAACTCGTTTCGATTGCTAAAATTGTCGCCATTGCTCAACTCACAGGAAAACTTGAGAACTAGTTTGAGAAACTTTAACTTTTGTTCACTTCAACTTTACTAAAAATACCAAGCAAGAGTATTATTGCTTCCTAGTTCAGCGGTTTCGCCTGTACAAATTATCTCAGCTTTTTGTACAACAAACTTATTGTTTTGTAACAAAAGGAAACAATCCGATGCGACGCTTGTTCGCTTTAATTCTCGTAATTAGCCTTTGGTTCAGCTTTGCTCCTGCTGCTTCTGCTGCGGAATCCTCTGTTCTTGTACCCTGCAAGGATTCTCCAGCGTTCCAACAACGCTATAAAACTGTCCGTCCGACAACGGCTGATCCCGAATCAGGGAAAAAGCGTCTCGATCGCTATTCTGAAGCACTCTGCGGCCCAGAAGGATTACCTCACTTGATTGTAGATGGCAGTTTAGGTCATGCTGGTGATTTCTTAATCCCCAGTCTTCTGTTTCTCTACATTACAGGTTGGATTGGCTGGGTAGGTCGTGCCTATCTCCAAGCTATTAAGAAAGAAAAATCTCCCGAAGAAAAAGAGATCGTCATCGATGTACCTCTAGCCGTTTCCAAAATGCTCACAGGCCCATTATGGCCTTTGTTGGCATTAAAGGAATTGACTACTGGTGAATTAGTAGCTGATGACAGCAAAATCCCTGTTTCACCTCGCTAATTTAATTTTTTGCTCTGAAAATCTTGGAGGATTTTTCCATGCAATATTTCTTGAAGTATCTTTCTACCGCTCCTGTTATAACTACAATTTGGTTGTTTATCACTGCGGGAATTTTGATTGAGTTTAACCGCTTTTTCCCTGACTTGCTATTCCATCCCATGCCATAAAATATATCTTTTGGCATAGTTTCTGGATGGTTTAGCTATACCTGTAGGAGTATGATAGTT
>JBAVZX010000680.1:0-2804 GCA_049589015.1 Phormidium sp.
CCCTCAGCTGTTTAATTTTTTCCCAAATTCAATTAAAAACAATTTTTTCCCTAGCTTTACTAGTTCACTGACATGAGATCCTAGAATATGGTCTCATGGTCAATTGAGTTGGAAGACAATGGAACAAAATCGGAAGTCAACTGTTATAATCACGGGTGCCTCCTCTGGAGTTGGCTTGTATGCTGCTAAGGCATTGGCGAAGCGGGGATGGCACGTAGTTATGGCTTGTCGGGATTTAGCGAAAGCCGACACAGCTGCCAAAAGTGTAGGAATGTCGCCAGATAGCTACAGTCTGATGCAGATCGATCTCGGTTCCCTGGACAGTGTTCGCCAATTCGTGAAAAACTTCCGGGTAAGCGGTAGATCGCTGGATGCTTTGCTGTGCAATGCTGCAATTTATATGCCTTTAATAAAAGAGCCATTGCGAAGCCCCGAAGGTTATGAGTTAACCATGACTACTAATCACTTGGGTCATTTTCTGCTCTGTAATATGATGCTAGAAGATCTGAAAAAGTCACCTGGATCAGATAAAAGAATGGTGATTTTAGGGACTGTAACTCATAATCCAGATGAGTTGGGCGGGAAAATTCCTCCACGTCCTGATTTAGGGAATTTTGAGGGTTTTGCTGCTGGATTTAAAGATCCTGTCACGATGATTGATGGGAAGAAGTTTGAACCTGTGAAGGCTTATAAAGATAGTAAGGTTTGCAATGTGCTGACTATGCGGGAATTGCATCGTCGCTATCATGAGTCAACGGGGATTACTTTCACTTCTTTGTATCCGGGATGTGTGGCTGATACGCCGCTGTTCCGTAATCATTATCCGTTGTTTCAAAAACTTTTCCCTTGGTTCCAAAAGAATGTTACTGGAGGTTATGTTTCTCAGGAATTGGCTGGGGAAAGAGTTGCAATGGTAATTGCTGATCCTGAATATAAACAATCTGGTGCTTATTGGAGTTGGGGAAATCGGCAAAAGAAAGATGGTAAGTCTTTTGTGCAGAAGGTTTCTCCGCAAGCGCGGGATGATGAAAAGGGTGAAAAGATGTGGATTTTGACGGAAAAGTTGGTGGGAAAACCGTAATTAAGCTGATCTGCAATTTTACGCTTTAATTAGCTAAATATGGTGATAGGGTGTGTATAGCGATCGCTATACACAACCTTCTAAAACTAATTTAAACTGTTGAATATCGGAAAAACCATCAACTTTCCTCTGTTGCCATTTTGTGTATTAAATCTTATTTACTAGGAAGCTATCTATGTTTAAAGTTGTCATGGGTCACAGTAACGATCCAGATTCTCAATTGGCAATCGCAGAAGTTATAAAGCAATGTCGGAATTCTCTGGAAGATAGTTCTCCCAAAGCCGGGATTTTACTTGCAGCGATCGATTTTGATCATTCCCTGATCTTGGAACAGATCTTCTTAGTGTTTCCAGATTTAGAACTGATTGGGGGAACCACTGATGGTGAAATTTCCTCAATTTTAGACTTTCAGCAAGATTCCCTGATTTTAATGCTATTTTGTGCCGATAGTCTGGAAATTCGGGCTGGGATTGGTTTAAATGTTTCGGCTGATCCGGTAATTGCTGCCCAACAAGCGGTTGAAAAAGCTAAAACTGGCTCTTGTTGTGCGCCTCGATTATGTATTACGATTCCAGAGAGTTTAACCGTTAGTAGTGTTTCTCTCTTGGAAGGACTAAAACAGACTTTAGGTGTTGAAGTTCCCATTTTTGGGGGATTGGCTGCCGATCAATGGCGTTTTCAGCAAACTTACCAGTTTTATCAAAATCAAGTTTTGAGTGATGCGATACCGATTCTGTTATTTGCTGGGGAGTTCCATTATGCTCATGGCGCAGCTAGTGGTTGGTATCCGATCGGTCAAAAAGGACGAGTAACTAAAGTTGAAAAGAATGTAGTTTATCAAATCGACGATCGGTCCGCCTTAACATTTTATCAGCGATCGCTCGGTGGAATTCCGCCCTCTAGCGAATATCCTTTAGCTGTGTTTGTGGAAAATGAAATGTCACTCCTGATGGTACACGGACAGCACTTTTATATGCGAGCTCCCAGTGGTGTTTACGATCCAGAAACTGGCAGTATTACATTTTTTGGCGATGTTCCCTTAAATGCTATTGTCCAAGTGACGGAAACCTCCCCAGACCAAATTTTGGCAGCTTCACGGTTGTCGATGCAGCAAGCTTTAGACCAATATCCAGGTGAGGAACCTACCGCTGCCTTATTTTTTTCTTGCGCCAGTCGCAGACAAATTTTAGGAACACGCACTGAGGAAGAATATCAACAGGTGAAATCTTGTTTACCCTATCCTTTGACAAGTTGCGGATTTTATACCAATGGCGAAATTGCGCCTTTAAAACCGGGTGGAGAAACTTGTTTTCATAATGAAACTTTTATTACACTGTTATTAGGTGTGCGCTAAATTTTGACAAATCAGGGAAGAATCAACAAACAACTACAGATGTAGTTTGTTTGCTATTCCCTGTTAACTTAATCTTTGCCCAAAACTAAATCAACTATGAATGAAACGGAAACCTTACAAGCTTTACAGAAAACTAACCGAGTGCTAAAAAAACAGCTAGAGCGATCTATTTCTGACCGCCAGCGCTTAGAATTAGCAAACCGACAACGGGAAGCATTGCTCAAGGAAAGTATTCGAGCGTCTCAACAACAAGCCAAACAGTTAGAAGCGGCGATGCAGGAATTAACTCGGACTCAAGCGCAAATTGTACACAGTGAAAAAATGTCAAGTTTAGGACAGCTTGTAGCTGGAGTGGCGCATGAAATTAAT
>JBAVZX010000681.1:0-4285 GCA_049589015.1 Phormidium sp.
GCTTATACGCACCCTACAAATAGTGCTAATTTATCAATCTTTGTATGGAGATGAAGATATGGGGAAATGCGATCGCACAAATTTCTCCAGATGTTAACGTTTCCTCAGAACGATAATCACCATCAACCGGATCGCGAAATACTTTAAGTTGTTTATTTTTTAAGTCTACTACCCAATATTCTTGAATTAATGCAGCAGCGTAAGTTTTACGTTTAGCTTCCAAATCTTTAGCGAGAGTTGTCTGAGAAAATTCGATCAACCAAAAAATGTTTTCCGGGTAAGGATGGCGAGTGTGGTAAAGGGTGCGAAGAGGTTGGACGATCGCTAGATCCGGTTGTGGTTCTGAACCTGTTTCAGGAAGAGTGATTGGTTTTGCATCCCGCACAATAGCCAGATCTCGCAATAGTTCTTTCAAATAGTCAGCAGCATCAGTACTTTGTTGAGCGTGTCCTGGCCCTTCTGGTGGCATTTCGACAATTTCTCCATTCAATAATTCTACCTGACGACCTACTAACAATCCCACTTCAATCATCTGGTGATAGTCGTCTAATGTCCATTTAGCAATAGTGACTGTCATTGCATGAACTCCTAAACTAAATTCTAAGAAACTTGTGTAATAGAATATTTTTAGTATAAACCACCCGGAAATTAATTTGCGGGTGGTTTACTGAAAAGGTGAAAAATATTAATTAACTGACTCCAGCCATTTGTTTAGGCTGTTCTACCGGAAGTTGAGCACCTTTCCAAGCAGTCCAAGAACCGGGGATATTAATCACATTTTCAAAGCCATTTTTTTGCAGTAAACTAGCAGCAATGGAAGCGCGATAACCTGTACCGCAATAAGTAGCAATGGTTTTTGAGCGATCCAATTTATCCAAATTTTCTGCTAAATGTGCAACGAAAATGTGTTGAACACCGGGAACAAAACCTTTAATTGTTGCACCTTCTTTATAAGGGTTGATGTAATTTAGGTTTGTAATAATAACTTCAATCATTTTTTGCCAACAGATACAAATCTACATCAATTTCTGCATTCAGTTCGGCAACTTGCTGCATAATATGTTTATCGAAATGAATAGCTGGAACACTACCACTCCAATAATAAATTACACCAGCAATTTCGGCATAATACTGAGAACATAGTTCAACCAAAGGTAGCCAACCTACTTGCAATTGTTCGAGAACAGATTTAACGTGATCTTCTAGTTCAGCTGATTTTTCCAGTTTAGAATTAAGCCGCCAACCATTGTGCTTTTTGCGAATAGTACCCCTTGGCGTAATTAAGTCACCAACTCGCCAAGTTTCATCGGGAATTATGCCAAGTTTGGCAGTAATTTCTTCTGGTTCAAAATCGAACTTTGTTAAGGCGAAATAGGCATAAATTTCCGATTCCATACTGATAATCCTTTGTAAAAACAGAGTTTTATAGTAAATTCGAGTTAATTAACCTTTTTTTACCACGAAGACACGATAGCGATAGCGTTTTAGAACACGAAGAAAGAACGGCAAGAAAATAATACTAATCTAGGTTAACTAGCCGCTTTATGATTGAACCACAGAGACGCAGAGGACGCAGAGGAAAGAGGGAGAAGATGTAGGGATTATCTGGATTTGGTCTTAAACTGGAAGCGATCGCACTTCCCCAAAAAATGCGATCGCTCCTAAACAGTTAAATTGGCAAAATCTATGCCTCATTCTTATCAGTTTCTAAACCTTCTGTTGGTTGATTTACTGTGGTCGGAGTTGCCACTAATACGGTTTTTTTCGTTGTCGGTGTTTCGGAAGTTTGTCGTTTAGTAGCTGTTGTATTTTGCAGGTTTTCTGGTGGTACTGCTGGTAAAGAACTTGCAACTGTTTCAGTTGTTGAATGATTACCATTGTCACGCATTAAATGATTAATTTGTCCCAGTAAAGCGCCTAATTTTCCTTCATCCAACAAAGTGTTAATTAAGGATAAACCGCTAGTGGATAACAGCAGTTTATTCACATCGCCAGCACCGTTACCATTGTTGCCATTTGCGCCAGGGAAAGCGTAAATTCTCGCATCGCCCAAAACGCCTGGTTGTGGTGCCAAAGCTTGCATAATTTCAGGCAGTTTTTCGGATAATTCAGGCCAAATTGTGGTAATGATTTTCGCCGTTAAATTAGCATTGCTAATCGTATTTTCGGCGGCGATTTTAGCTGCAACGCCTTCCGCTTCGGCGACAAGTTTATCGCGGTTTGCTTGTGCTAAAGTGCGGATTGATTCTGCTTCTAATAGAGCCGCTTGTTGGGCGATTTCTGCTTGGCGTTTGCGGCGGAAAACGTCAATTTCAACTACGTTTTGATCGGAGATGCGGCGTTCTTGCGCTTCTCTTTCGGCGGCGATAATTGAAAGTTGTTTATCCCGTTCGGCTTTTTCGACGGCGCTTGCTGTGATGACAGATGATTCTGCTTTGGCTTTTTGTGCTTCTGCAACAAAACTTTCGCGTTTTTTGTTGGAAACTGCGATCGCCACATCTTCCTGAGCTAACTTGGCTAATCTTTCCGACTCTGCGATTTGTACTTGTGCTTGTAGTTTAGCAGCTTCGACATTTTGTTGCCGCTGAATTTCCGCCAGTTCTGCTTCCCGCTTTTGCAATGCTTGGGCAACTTTCAGTTGTTTACTGCGTTCTTCCAAAGCAATATCAGCATCAATTTGGCTTTGTTGTACCGAGAGTTTCTTGCCAATTTCTTCCTCTTCAACTGACTTATTTTGTAATATCCTAGTCCGTTGAATTGTGGCAGATTCTCGCGCTTTTGCTTCTTCAATTTCCCGTTCTCTTTGCGCCTTCATCGCCTCAACTTCTAAATGTTGCGCCAGTTTAGCAGCTTCGGTTTCTTGAGCAATTTGCAAAGAGCGTTTTTGAGCATCTAATTCTTTCTGTTCAATTAGCACTTGGGTAGTTAATTCAACTTCCCGTTTTTGTTGAATTGACTTTTGAATTGTTTCGGTTCGCAGTCTCACCCCTTGAGCATCGAAGAAGTTATTTGTGTCATAAGTATCGCCTTCTTCAATTTCCGAAATAGCAATGTTATTTAGGGTTAAACCAACTTTTTTCAAATCTGGCTCTACCAAGTTTAAAACTTCTTGAGCAAACCCTAATTTATCGGAATCAATCTCTGCCAAATCTTTGGTTTTTGCCGCTGCCCGAATTGCATCATCTGCCCGTTTTTCCAAGGCGTTTTTAATATTCTCTGGCGTAATTTTGCCTTGATTAGATAGCCGAGCAGATGCCATTAACACATCTTCTTCGATTTCATTAATGCAGACATAAAAAGTTACTCTCATGTCTGCACGTAAATAATCTTTGGTGCGAACGGCTAATTTTCCGGTGCGTTCTACATCAATGGAAATTTCCCGCAAAGGTACGCGAGTTAATTCATGAAAACCGGGTAAAACAATGCAACCGCCATTGAGAATTACTTTTTTCTTTTTAATGAAAACGCCGCCAGTTCTGACAAAAGCTTCGTTGTTCGGCGTAATTACATAAACTCGCGTGTAAGCCCAAATGCTGATTATGAGTAAGAGAACTAAGGCAGCAGTAACTCCGGCGAAAAAAGTTACTCCGCCGCCTAAATCTACTTGCGCTAATGTGGGTTGAATAGAAGTTTGTTGAGCGATTAAAGTAGATTTTGAGTTTTGCGAATTTGCTTGTGTGGATAAAGGTGCTGGTGCAGTTTCGGTAGCAGCAGCAAGAGGTAAAGATTGAATGAATGTTAACCAAAAAAGCATGATTTTTTCACCCTAATGGGGACTTTTCAATTTGCTGGAATTGTCTAGCCAAAGGTCTTCGTCTGAGCTATCTTTGGCAATTACTAGGTAACTTTTGGGTTGGCGATCGATCACCAAAACCTTTTGATTTCGACAAGGAACAATTTTCGCCCATTCTGGCAAGTTGGCGGTAATAGTGACAAGGTTACGGGCGGTATCTAAGACATCAACTTGACCGATTTTGCCTTCAGTTTCTAGGGGAATTCTGGCAGAGGAAACTGTACCAATGCAACCAATTAAGCGATCGCCACTAGCATCTTCTCCAAAACTAGCAAAAATTTTCCCCAAAGGTCGTGCAATTAAACTACCTAAAAACAAACTCATCACTAACGCTAACGTCGCTACAATTCCCGCCCAAAAACCTTGGGGGAAACTTCCCCAAATTCCTGCCCATGTAACGTTAAGTATCCAACCAATTAATCCCAAAAGACTAAAATCTGTCGCCAACAACAACAGTAAAGGTGCTTTGCCAAAACCTAACCATCCCAGTAT
>JBAVZX010000682.1:0-5956 GCA_049589015.1 Phormidium sp.
CATTTAACCCCATCTGTTTTATTCGATAATCAACAAAATCGCGATTAATAGGATTAATTTCACAATATATTACTTGTTCAACTTGCGGGCAAAGGGCAGCACAAATTGTATGAGTTCCAATCCCACCACCAAAATCTAACACCCGACCTTCAGCATAATCTGCAATCAAGTGCAAGGTATTTTCAATATTTTGATGGCATTCTAAATGCCATGCGCCCAACTCAAATAAATAAACTTCTCCTACGCGATCGCGATAAAAAGCAGTTGCGGCTTCCCAATCAAAATCCTTGTGGCCTAACTCTGCCATTTCTTCATTACCCGCAGCTAACTTTTTATCTAATGTTTCTGAATCTAAATGCAAAAACTCTTGGAGATGCTGTTTTAAGTTAAATGAATTTTCCGAATAACCGCTTAAGTAATTTGGGAGTAAATGTTTAGTCATTTGATAGCTTTTGATGAGCAGTGCGTACTTTTAAATGATACCAAGTTTTTTGTAAATTTCAACTTAAAGATTTTTTTTAGATTTTTTCATGTATACTTATATTGGCTAAAGTGTAAAATCAAGTAAAAACAAAAGAGATTCATCGTTGATCTTCAAATCGAAAAAGGGGAAATTTTAGGGTAAACTAACTTATGGATAACAATTTAATAATTGATGTTGGTGTTAATACAGGTCAGGATACAGAATTTTACCTGAAAAAAGGCTTTAAAGTTGTGGGTATCGAGGCTCATCCTGATATTTATGAATCTACTAAGCAGCGACTAAATTCATATATAGAAAAAGGTCAACTAATTCTCTTAAATATAGCAGTTTCGCCCCAAGATGCTCCTATAACATTTTACGCTAACTTGCAGAGAAACTTTTGGGGTACAACAGTAATTGATGTGGCTACTGAAAAAGAACGTGCCTTTGGTGCAGGTTTTATTGAAATCACCGTAGAAGGGCGTAGATTTGAAAGTATTTTGCAGGAGTTTGGCATTCCCTACTATCTGAAAGTGGATATAGAAGGTGCTGATTTATTGTGCGTAAAAGCATTACGGCAATTTGACACCAAACCACGTTTTATATCTATAGAATCAACAAAAGAATCTTGGAATGCAATGCTGGAAGAATTAGCAGTGTTTCAAGAACTAGGTTATCAGAAATTTAAGGCAATTAACCAAGCGAAAATTGTTAAACAAGTCTGTCCTTCACCAGCAAAAGAAGGTCAGTACGTACCAGATAAATTTGAATATGGTGCTAGCGGACTCTTTGGAGAGGAAACACCGGGTAATTGGTTATCCCACAGTGAAATCATCAATGTCTATAAAAGTATTTTTTGGATTTACAAAATAATAGGAATTAATGGAATTATTTATCCATTTCCTTTGGGGAAGAAGCTGCTAGAGGGACTCAACATCAAGGAACCCTGGTATGATACTCATGCCAGTCTATAAAAACAGCAACTCCTTATTTGGCTTGATTTTTCAACCAGAAAATAGCATAATTATTTGGTTGTGATGCTATTTGTGCTGGAAAAATACGTTAAGCAGGTTTCAAAATGAGTCCGATAAAATTTGACCCAATTCCCGAAATATCTGTTATCCTCTGTACTTACAATCGAGAACAATACTTGGATAGGAGTATTAAGAGTGCGATCGATCAAACCTTTAAAGATTGGGAACTGGTAGTGGTTGATGATGGTAGCCAAGATAATACCTTTGAAATTGTCAATAACTATGTGCAGAACTTCCACAATATTCGTTATCTGAAACATCAAAACAGAAAACTAGCTTATTCTAAAAATGTGGGAGTTCAAGCATCATTCGGCAAATATATAACTTTTATTGATAGCGACGATGCCTACAAACCAAATCATCTAGAATCCCGCCTGGAATATATGAAAGCTAATCCAGAAATAGACTTGATTGAAGGTGGATTTTTCACAGAAGAAGAAATTTATGTGGCAGATTATTACCAACCTGGGAAAACAATTAATTTGCGAGAATGTGTCTTAGGCCCAACGTTTTTTGGCAAAAGAAAAGTATTTTTTGAATTGCAAGGATTTAATAAGATTGCTTATGGAGAAGATACAGACTTTTGGGAGCGAGCGGAAAAAATATTCAAAACTCAAAAAATTACCCAACCAGAAACTTATATTTACACAAGAGCCGAAACTAGTATTACTAAAAGTGTTTTAAATAACCTGTAAAACCCTAGATGATTTGATTCTATCAATCTTGCACCAGAGAGTATAATTATCGCAGTAACTATGCACATTTGCCATATAGTTATGAATAACCTTGGGGGAGCAGCAAAAGTTGCGAACTCGCTAATTTCCTCCCAAGTGAAAGCTGAGCACAAAGTCTCTACTGTAGCTCTTACTGATTTAGATTCGCGATGGCAAATAGCTTTTCAAGCTTCGGAAAAACTGATTATTATGAAAGTTTCCGGCGCTGAATTTTACATCGGTGGAGCAACACATCAGATATCGATCGCCATCCAATTAAGTAAGGTTATTGCTAACCTGAAACCTGATATTATTGTTTGCCATACTGCATTTCTCACAAAACTCTTTTATCTTTCTCAATTAATCCCTGGAAGTTTATCTTTACCATACATTAGTTATATTCACGCTGATTTCGTTTCTGAGTTACCAACTGCAAACAATAAAAATCCACTCATATTGCCGCTGCAAAATTTATCTATAAGTCTCGATCGCTGGATTAGTTTGCGTGCCATTCAGCAAGCTAATGGATTAGTATTTGTTTGCCAGAGTCTTTATGAGCGACTAGCAAAGTTTGGTTTAAATCAGCCTCGAATACTCATATCTTACAACCCAGCAATACCTGATACAAATAACATAGCTCTTAATCCTAAAGCTGAATCTTGGTTAAATAATCCTCAGTTGATTACTTTTGTATGTGCTGCGAGATTTCATCATCAAAAAGACCATAAAACTTTACTTCAGGCATTTGCTAAAGTTAGTCAAAATCACTCAAATATTAGATTGGTTTTGCTAGGAGATGGTGATTTAGAAACTGAGATGCAAACTCTGACAAATTCTTTAGGTATTGATGAAATTGTTCTTTTTGCGGGTTCTGTTTCTAATCCCATAGCTTACTTTTCGCTATGTAGAGCAGTTATACTTGCCTCCAATTTTGAAGGTTTACCATTAGTTCTTGTAGAAGCTGTAGCTAGTGGCGTAACATTTATTGCTAGTGATTGTCCAGTGGGACCGAGGGAGATTTCTCAGGTTCTCGAATGTGGAACTATTGTACCGCCAAGAGATGTGGATGCCTTAGCAGCAGCTATTATTGATCATGTAAAAACTCCGCGAGAGAGGATCGATCGCTCCGAGCAAATTGCAGATTTATTTAGTGAAATTAGCTGTGCTAACAGGTTAGAAACTTTGATACAGCAAATTGTTTCTCTTAGATCTTGATGATTTACAATAATGGGATGAATATTAATTCTATGTTTGCCAAGATCAGAAAAATTTTGCCTTCGTTGAGCAATTTTGTTCGGCGGATTTCGCTGCTAGGAATTGTTCTGAGTTTGGGTTTGATATTTTTATCTAGTTGTCAGCCAATAGAAAAAAAGGATAACGGGGTAATTCATCTAACACTATGGCAGTCAATAAATCCCCCAGCAAATCGTGATACTTTTCAAACATTGGTAGACCGATTTAATCAGACTCATCCTGATATTCAGGTAGAATCTATCTTTGAGCCTGAGCCTCAATTACCAAAAATATTAACAGCATTTGTTGGTAATGCGCTTCCAGATATTTTGTTATTGTACCCAGAATATACAGGTCAATTTGCCGAACTAGGAGCAATTCGACCTTTAGAAGATTGGTTAGATAAATTGCCAATAAAGTCAGATATTAGACCTAATTTGTTGGCAGGGATGCAGTTAAATGGTCACTTTTGGTCGGTTCCAATACACACTAGTAATATAGGCATTTTTTACCGACCAAAGCTGTTTCAAGCGGCAGGAATAACAGAACCTCCCAAAACTTGGGAAGAATTAAGAGAAGTTGCCAAAAAATTGACTATAGACCGCAATGGAGATCATCGACCGGAACAGTATGGAATATTATTACCATTAGGAAAAGGAGGGTGGACTGTATTTAGTTGGTTCCCTTTTTTATTTAGTGCTGAGGGAGAAGTTATTAACAATAACCGTCCTGATTTAACGAATTCGGGTGCGATCGCTGCCTTACAATTTTGGCAAGACCTAATAAAAGATGGTTCTGCCAAACTTTCTGCTCCCGAAAGAGGTTATGAAGAAGATGACTTTATTGCTGGTCGTGTGGCGATGCAAATCACAGGCCCTTGGACGTTAATTATGAAGTCTGAAGTTGATCATCAGGTATTTCCCATACCTGCTGGTGTGAAGTCCGCCACTGTGACAGGTACGGGAAGTTTTTTTGTGACGAAAAGCACGCCAGTAAGAGAGCAAGCCGCACTCAAATTTTTGGAGTATATTTTGAGTGAGGAATTTCAAGTAGAATGGGCGATCAAAACTGGTTTTTTGCCAGTTACTTTCTCATCTTCTCAAAGCAAAGCTTATCAGCAATTCATCAATAACAAACCTTTGTTAAAAGTGTTTTTTGAACAATTACCTGTAGCGCATTCTCTACCTAATAAAGCTGGATACAGTCGTATAGCTGATGAACTTGGTCGAGCAATTGAGTCTACATTGATGGGTCATTCTTCTGCTGAAAAAGCTCTCCAAAATGCTCAAAAGCGTTTAGAACTAATTTGGGAGAGTAAATAACGGAAGTTGCTAGTTATTTTTGTACTCGAATATGCTAGAAAAGAAGCAAGGTTGACAAGAATTAGAATCAGGAATTACCCAACTGGCACAATGAGTAGGGTGCGTCAGACCATAAATCTGATGACAGTATAAGGGTTTTCTCGTCTGACGCACCCTACAACTCGAATATGCTAGAAAAGAAGCAAGGTTGACAAGAATTAGAATAATTGTAGGGTAAGAAAACTTGCCTGAATCCAGTATTACATTGAGGCTACTAAGATGACTTCTTCATTGCCTAAATCGATGATTTCTCAAGTAAGAAATTCTCAACAATTGCCACCGTTGTCAAATGGCGATCGCTTAACTCGTCCTGAATTCGAGCGCCGTTACCATGCTATGTCAGAAATAAAAAAAGCCGAATTAATTGAAGGAGTTGTTTATATGGCATCACCGTTACGTTTTAAACCTCATGCTGAACCTCACGGACGCTTAATTACTTGGTTGGGAGTTTATCAAGCTGCTACACCCCAGGTGCAAATGGGAATTGAACCAACGGTACGTTTGGATATCGACAACGAACCGCAACCGGATGGTGTGTTATTAATCAGTCAAGAAAGTGGCGGTAACTCAACTTTGAGTGAAGATGGATATTTGGAGGGAGCACCGGATTTAGTAATAGAAATTGCTGCTAGTAGTGCGGCGATCGATCTAACGGATAAAAAGCGTGCTTATCGACGAAATGGGATACAGGAATATATTGTTTGGCAAGTATTTGAACAAAAAATTGATTGGTTTAGTTTACAAGATGGTGATTATGTTTCGTTGATGCCGAACGATCAAGGTGTAATTTGCTCGGCAATATTTCCGGGGTTGTGGTTAGATATAGCGGCGATGTTGCAAGGAAATATGCCACAAGTTTTGGCAGTTCTACAAGGGGGAATTAGTTCGGAGGAACATCAGGTTTTTGTGCAACAATTAAGAGAAAAGATCGGGGAAAAGTAGCGATCGTAATGAACACAGAACAACAATTAAACAATATCGAAAAATGCCAAAATGCAGGTAGGGACACGGCATCATAAATATATGGGGTAAAGCCGAGATACGCGCAAAATAGGACACGACGTAAAGAAATGTAAAGAAACTCCTCGCAGAGGTAGGATTATGGGACTTTAAACGTCAACACTATCTCCTCATCCAACGCCTGCGGGACTA
>JBAVZX010000683.1:0-2705 GCA_049589015.1 Phormidium sp.
TCAGCATCCCCCTTGAGAAATAATTTAATTTCTCCTTCATGCAGTATGTCTTAAGATATTAAGGTGTAAAGGAGAAGTTAAAGTGGACGATCGGACTAAGACGAAAGACGAACTAATTCAAGAATTACAGGCATTACGAGCCGAGATAGCCGATCTAAAACAGAATTCTTCATCTGGGAATTCACCTATTATTTTGCCCCTTTTGCTTAATCGGAACTTTAATCACTCCTCAACTGTGGCAGCCAGAACTCAGCTTTTTAAATTGAAGAAGAAGAAAAAAAGCGAGAACGATAACTGGCAAGAAGATTTGAGGAAGCACCAAAAGTCAGACCCAGAACTTATCCCATCAGAGCAACTGTTTGGAGGTTTTTTTAATGCAGCAACACAGTCCAACGTGGGATTATTCATGGTTGATAAAAACTTAAGATTCCTCCAGATTAATCAAGCGTTAGCAGAGATTAATGGATATTCTATTGAGTTTCATTTGGGTAAATTGTTACCCGATTTGTTGCCAGAACTCGCCCCTACCTTAATACCCTTATTCCAGACTTTAATTGATACAACGGAACCAATTTCAAATTGTGAAGTTTCCGGTTATGTGCCCAGTCAACCGGGAGTCTTACGACATTGGCTCAACTCCTTTTTTCCCATTTCCACTGCTGCGGGTGATGTGATTGCGATGGGTGGGATTGTGGTGGAAATTACGGAGTATAAACAAGCGATCGAAGCATTGCGCCAGAGCGAGTTCAATCTACGTACCGCCCAGCGAATTGCATCCGTGGGAAGTTGGCATTGGGATCGTGCCACAAACAGTGTAATCTGGTCTGAAGAAATGTATCGGATTCATGGATGTGACCCTAATCAACCTCCACCTCAAGGGAAAGCACTGGAACCTTACATCCATCCAGATGACTTTGCTCACTATCAGCAGCTAACCGATCGCGCACTGGCAGGATATTCCTTTGAAGTTGATTTACGGATCATTCGCCCTGATGGAGGAATTCGCCACATTGAAGCACGGGGAGAACCGGGAGTTTTCAATGAGCAAGGAGAATTGTTACACTTGTCTGGTACTGTGCTGGATGTAACTGCTCGCAAGCGAGTAGAACAGGCATTGCGTCAAAGTGAATTTGCCCTGCGAGAAGCTCAACGGATTGCATCTGTTGGCAGTTGGCAATGGGAGCAAGAAGAGGAAAAAATTTCCTGGTCTGAAGAAATTTATCGCATTCACGGACTCGATCCCAACAGTTCTGTGCCTGATTTTCACAAGAGAGATAAATACATCCATCCAGATGATTTAGAAATTCATCAAGCAATGTACGACGCATTAATAAAAGGTGAACCTTATGAATTTGATCTGCGAATTATCCGTCCCGATGGGGAAGTTCGCTACATTGAAGCCAGAGGAGAACCTGGGATTTTTAATGAACGAGGACAACCGATTTGGTTATTTGGCACGGTGTTGGATGTGACCGATCGCAAACGAGTAGAAGCCCAACTCCGTCAAAGCGAAGCAAATTTAGCCAGGGCGCAAAAAATTGCTCACATCGGCAGTTGGGAGTATGACATTGCCAGCCAAACTTGCACTTGGTCAGAGGAACTGTATCGGATTCATCAACTTGATCCGAGTCTACCTGCTCCAGTGGGTGAACAGATGGATCGTTTGATTCATCCTGATGATTTATGGATTAATCAACAACTGAAAGAAGCGAGCTTCTTAGGTAGACCGTCCTCTGTAGATATGCGGATCGTGCGACAGGATGGTGAAGTGCGACACATTGAAGTTCGGGGTGAGCCAGTTTTTAACCCGCAAGGACAGATAAAAAGTTGGGTGGGAACGGTGATGGATATTACCGATCGCAAACAAGCCGAAGCCACCTTGCGAGAATGGAATCGCAGATGGCGAAGCCTTTTAGATCAGGTACAACTGATCGTGGTGGGATTGGATGCTCAAGGGTTTGTGGATTATGTCAACCCTTTTTTCTTGCAAGTTACAGGTTACAAGGAATCAGAAATCATCGGTCAAGATTGGTGCAAAACTTTTGTGGTGCCTGGAGAATGGCAAGTGTCAAAAAATCATTTTGTTGATTTGCTAGAACAGCGCATTGCTTATTCTCATTATCAAAATAGAATTATTACAAAATCAGGGGAAGAACGAATTATTGTTTGGAATAATACCGCTTGGGAAGATACTACGGGAAATGCGATCGGCATTATTGGGATTGGTGAAGATGTTACGGAACAGCATAAATTAGAGCGTCTTAAAAGTGAATTTGTCTCTATTGTTAGTCATGAACTGCGAACTCCCCTGACTTCTATGCAAGTAGCTTTGAGTTTGTTGGATCAACAATTGGTTGATCCAACATCAGAAGATGGACAAGGGATGATTCATGTAGCAACGGAAGGTGTCGATCGCTTAGTGCGTTTGGTGAATGATATTCTCGATTTAGAACGACTGGATTCTGGTAAGGTTTACATTGAAAAACAGCTTTGTTACCCGGAAAATTTGGTTCAGAGTGCGATCGATCAAATGAAAGATTTAGCAAATAAATCAAATATTAAATTTGAAGTATCTATAGTATCCTGTGCGATTCAGGCTGATCCCGATCGCCTGATCCAAGTCCTGACAAATCTACTCAGTAATGCAATTCGCTTTTCTCCAAATCATTCAATTATCAACATTGATGTAGAGACGTTTCATGAAA
>JBAVZX010000684.1:0-1611 GCA_049589015.1 Phormidium sp.
CGAGTGGTGGATACGATCGGCACTAATGCAACTTCAGGATATTCTAAAGTGAATTCCGGCAACTGAAGCGGCAAACCTGCACCGGAAATGATTAAATTTACCCCCTGTTCCGCTGATGTCCGAACCAAAGTTTCATAATCTCGCGCCGCTACCATCACATTTACGCCGATAATTCCATTCGGGCTAAGTTCACGGGCTTTTTTGATTTCATCAATCAGCGCCAGTCGATTTGCCTCAAAAAACTCTTCTCGTCTCTGTCTAGCGTTCGGCTGGTTAATGTCGAAGTAAGGCGAGTTGAGTCCTAATCCAACGGCTGAAATGATCCCGATTCCTCCAGCATTAGCAACCGCAGCGGCAAGATTTGCTCCTGAAATACGGATACCCATTCCGCCTTGGACGATCGGGTAACGGGCAATGTATTGACCAATTTGTAGTGAAGGTAATGTTTGCATAAGTTCCTAGTGTTGAGAAAATCTTGCTGATTTGAGCCAGCTAGGGTATAAATACTTTTTATTGATTTTACAACTAAATAGTTAAAAAGCTATTTATTTATGTTTGTGGCGATCGGATTTTCATCACCTTAATCATACTCCTTTCTCGTTTTCTCGTTCCCAGGTGTTTCTCGTTTCTCGTTCCCAGGTTGAACCTGGGAACGAAGTTTTGGAGGTTCTACCTCCATTGCTGCAAGATCTGAGTTAAAGCATAAGTCCTACGTATCTAAAATATAAGCATAATTACTTATTGCGAATCATTCTCAAAGCTCTTATATTACTAATAAGCAATATAGTTATAAAATAAAGCTTACCAAACGACCGTATCAATGCCGAGGAAAAAGGCATTAGATAAAGAGTTACTAAGGAGAAAATTTGATGAAACTTGAAGGAAAAAACAAGGCTTGGGAAAAACACCAGAAAGCTGTTCCCAGCATCGATGATCAAGGTGGAAAATTGTGGGGTTGCTTCCGTAGCTGTTTCCTGCAAAGTGCTGCGCCTTACTCGGAAGGCGTTGCTTATAAGATTTTGAAGAACGATTTGGGCATAGATTTGCGGGAAGCGCCGGGGCATACTTCTTGTGGTGCGATCGGATATCACGGCGATGTATCCTGTTTAGAAACCCAAATGGTTGTAGCCGCCCGGAACTTTTCGTTAGCACATTACGAACAAGGCGTGGATAATCTTTTTTCCTTCTGCGTCACTTCCTTTGCCAACTACACCGAAGTAATCAAACTCTGGGAAGAAGAACCACAGTTGGAAGAATACACCAGAAAAACCTTGAAAGAAACCACAGGAAGAGAGTTTTGGATTCCTCATGTTTCTGGTGGTAGACCTTCAGTTGTCCATGCTTCGGATGTTTTCTTTGCTAATCGCGATAAACTTGCAGCAAAGGCAAAATATAGCCTGAAGGGAATCAAAGCAACCGAGCACGTTGGCTGCCACTACGGAAAGATTTTTCCCGATCATGCAATGGGTGGCGCTGAGTTCCCCCAAGTCTTAGTCGGATTGCTGGAAGCTTTCGGTGCAGAGGTTGTGGATTATCCAGAACGCAGACATTGCTGTGGCATGGGTTTCCGGCAATGTGCATTCCCAGAAAACCGAGATTATACCGCAAGTC
>JBAVZX010000685.1:0-1913 GCA_049589015.1 Phormidium sp.
GCGCTGACTTTGGAATTAGATTACCGTTTGGAACAGGTGAATATTGATGAACGTCGGGCTTGTCAGATTTTAATTAATCTACTTTCCAATGCGGTAAAATTTACCCCGGAAGGCGGACAAATTAAACTTTCTAGCCGCTTGGCTTATGGTACCCAATTAGAGAAAGAATATCGCCCCGATCGTTCTCCGATCAATCCCAGTACTCCTTACCTCTGCTTGGAAGTACAAGACTCCGGTATTGGTATTCCGAAACATAAATGGCATCTGCTGTTCCGTTCTTTTCAACAGGTGGATACTTCCCTAACGCGCCATCACGAAGGTACTGGTTTGGGTTTGGTGTTGACAAAGCGGTTAGCAGAATTACATGGTGGTACTGTTTCTTTAGAATCGGAAGAAAATCAAGGTAGTAAGTTTCGCGTTTGGCTACCGCTGACGGAAATGCGCCAGGAACAAAATAGGATAGCGCAGGTAGAGTTCCCACCGCAGTCGAAAATTGATCTGCAACTCCAAGAACCCCCAGTTTCTCCCGCTAAATTCCACAGTAAGCGAGTTTTGGTGGTGGAAGATCAACCTTACAACCAAGCTTTTATTTCGGAAGTGCTGGAGCTCGAAGGATATAAGGTAGAGATGATTTATGATGGCGGAACGATGATGCAGACAATTTATTCTCCTTTGGTTACGCCCCAGTCTTTACCAGATTTGATTTTAATGGATATTCAATTGCCCCAAGTGGATGGGATTCAGATTATTCGTCAACTTAAGGCCCATGATTTGTGGAAGAAAGTTCCAGTGGTTGCAGTTACGGCGATCGCTATGTCTGGCGATCGCGATCGTTGTTTAGCCGCTGGTGCTGATGCTTACCTCAGTAAACCCCTAAAAGTCGATGAGTTAATTGCTTGTGTGCGCTTGTATACAGACACCCCCAAGATGCTGTAAATGGCGCATTGATGATGCAACAAAAGATTATTGAGTTTAATGGCGATCGAGCCAAATACAACCTAAAAGAATCCATTAATATAGGCATTGGAATTCATACAGGTAAAGGCATCATTGGCGCTTTAGGTGCTGATTCTCGCATCGATTCTACAGTAATTGGTGATGTGGTAAATACAGCAGCAAGATTACAAGAATTAACTAAACATTATGGTTGTGGAATTATTGCTAGTGATTCGGTAATTTCTCAATTGCATCAGTCAGAATACTTTGAAGTGCGTTGGATCGATCGCGTCGTACCTAGAGGTAAACAACAAGCACAAGACATTTACGCAATTTGCGGAAAATAAAAATAGAACCTTTAGGTAAATCCTGTGTATTCCACCTAGCTGCAAACTACTATATCAATATTTCCCATTTATCCATTAAGTATATATTCTGATTAAATAACACCATCACAGGTTAAAAATACTAAATTTTCCAGGTTAAAACTAATTATTAATTTATGTAAAAACACTGAACTAACATTTAAGAGTTGTTATGATAATAATGTAAACAGTAGGAGTACCTAATCCTTGATAAATGTTTTTAAAGAAATGTAAATATCTGGAAATACCTCTAAATCTTGCTCAAGAAAAAGCTTGAAAAATTTCCAATTTACCCTCTTTTTAGATTTAGATAGTTTCGCACAAAAAATAAAATTTTGACCATTTTAAATATTTGTGGTTGGTAACTTCTAAGAAACCACAAATAGGCTCTCCCGGATTTATGGTGATAACAAAATCTTATTTAACTGTAGAGTGTGTTAGGCACGGGCAATAAATTCAGCATTTCAACCCATAAATAAGTTCCCGTGCCTAACGCACCGTTTCCCTGGTTTGTAACAATTTTGAATATTTTTCCCCATTAACCCGAAAGAGCCTACCAAGTAAGGAAAGGAGGAAATAGGCTATGGATAATTATTCAGTTAGCAATCCTTT
>JBAVZX010000686.1:0-3681 GCA_049589015.1 Phormidium sp.
TTTCCTTTGACAGTATTTTCTTTGAGAGTATGTAAATATTCTGGTGGTTGACCATAAAGCCATTGATGTAATATTGACAGCTTTTTACCTATTGTACCAGTAGCAATAGTAACAGTGAGGGTTTCTGGTATAATTTTTTCATAGTCATTAAAGATTTGTAAATAATCTTGACTTACGCACAATAAACACCTTTTGTAAATTCCACTTTGTAAAAGTTCACAGAATTTGGCGTTGACAGAAGACTGTAATTCTTGCGATCGCCTTTTATCCATCTTCTGATCGTAATCAGGAATTAACTCTTTACTGGATATAAGCCCAAATTTAGCAGAAAGGATGAAAATATCTAAATAATCTGCGTTTTTTTGCTGTAAAAACTTTCGCACAACCCGAAAAGCCACACCATTATAACGTTCTAGTGCTGGTAAAATTTCAACATCTGAATATTTAGATTTAGAACAATTGATAATTAGTAAATCTTTCACCGATTTCACTTTACAGTAATGATTGCCTGTGCCATTTTGAGTTTACCATTACAGATACTATGGAAACTGGGAGTTTTACGAAGATGACGAAACCTAACTTTACTCAAATGACTCGTAAAGAATTAAAAGCTTATATTAAACAAAATCCTACTGACGATGAAGCAATTAGAGAATTGTTTATCAATCGTCGCAGTCCTAATGCTAAAACCTATCCTTTTCCTTATCACATGACTAAAGAAGAGTTAGCAGATATTTTTCGTCCTAAAAATAGCAATTAACTCTCCATTTATTACTCACTAAATCACCTCCGAAAAAATACTAGATTTTTGCTGAAACAAGGCACAACTGTTCACTGAAATTTCATTGCTGTTTGTCAAAGGTAGTGATAAATTAGCAACCTGAACAGTCAAATTTGTATTTAGCAGCGACATTTGCAAAGATCGATCGCCAAAAATCACCCATTCTCTAAAAATCTGTAAAGTTATTAAAAATTAACACATAAATTTATCAACTCTTTACTATTTTATACTGGGCAAAATCACCAAGATAGCCGATAACTAAATAAGGTGGCTTTTTTAACACCCAACTATTGTTAAGCCCTAAAGCAAATTATGATTAACACCGCAGTCAAGATTCCTTTTGTAGACTTAACCCTACAACACCAACCAATAGAAAACGAGATTGAACAGGCGATCCAAAGTGTACTCCAGAAAGGCGATTTCGTTTTAGGAAAAGCTTTAGCCGAATTTGAAACAGCTTTTGCTACAGCTTGCGGTGTACAATACGCAGTTGGGGTAGCTTGTGGAACAGATGCGATCGCACTAGGACTACAAGCCTGTGGCATCAAGCCAGGTGATGAAGTAATCTTACCAGCAAACACCTTTATTGCCACCTTAATCGGCGTGCTCCACGCCCAAGCCACACCCATTTTAGTGGATTGCGACCCCGAAACGGCATTAATTGACCTCAAAGCCGCTGAGAAAGCCATTACACCCAAAACCAAAGCCATTTTACCAGTACATCTCTACGGGCAAATGGTTTCCCCCCAACAATTAAAAGATTTCGCCACCGCCCATAATCTGCTAATTTTTGAAGATGCAGCCCAAGCACATTTAGCCGAAAGAGAAGGTTATATCGCCGGAAGTATTGGTAAAGCAGCCGCTTTTAGCTTTTATCCGAGTAAAAATTTAGGTGCAGCGGGAGATGGGGGAATAGTTGTTACTAATGATGCAGAAGTAGCACAGAAATTGCGTTCATTACGCAACTACGGCGCACCACAAAAATACATTCACACAGAATACGGTACAAACAGCCGTCTCGATACTATTCAAGCTGCCGTACTTAATGTTAAATTACCACATTTAAAACAGTGGAATCTGCAACGCAACACAGCAGCCAAAGAATACGATTCCCTGTTCACGCCATTACAAAACAAAGGGATTATCCCCATTCAAAATCAATGCCAACAAGGACACATTTACCACCTTTACGTCGTTCGGATTACGGAAAATTGCCCCATTAATCGAGAAACCTTACAAACGAAATTAGGAGATATTGGCATTCAAACAGGCATTCATTATCCCATACCTTGCCATCTTCAACCAGCTTACAAATATTTAGGCTATCAAGAAGGAGATTTTCCCGCTGCGGAAACATTAGCAAAACAAATTCTCTCCTTGCCAATGTACCCTGGTTTGAGCGAAAATCAAGTTAAGCAAGTTGTCGAAGCGATCGATCAATTATTGGGTGCTAGCTGATTGGTAGTTAACAATTGGTAATTGGCAAAAAATTTCCTTCTGAATCAGTTACCAATTTTCGGATACATTAACCACAAATGACTAATGATAAATTATGCAAACCAAGCTAACACTTCGCCATAAAATTGAAAACAATTTACTCTTGATTGCCATATCAGCTGTTTTGGCACTGATGTATGTACCGCTATTATGGCACTGGTACGACGGCTGGCTACACAAAAATATTGGCATCATTCATGAATATTTCAGTCACGGCTTAATTGGTTTACCTTTTGCTGCTTATATAGTCTGGTTAAATCGCAAAAAATGGCAGCGTTTACCAGATAAGTTTCATCCTTTAGCAGTAGGGTTTTTAATTATCGGCGGCATCTTTTATGTTAGTGGATTAACTGACTTTGTTAACTTATCATTTCCGATAATTTTAGCTGGACTTTGTTTGTGGTTAAAAGGGATTCCCGGATTAAAGTTACAAGCATTCCCTTTGATATTTGTGCTGTTAGCGACTCCTAACCAAATTCCCTACTTAATTGAACCTTATGCCTTACCATTGCAAAGTTTTATTGCTGCTGTTGCTGGATTCATTTTGACACAATTTGGCCTTCCGGTAGTGGTAGAAGAAATTAACTTATATGTAGGTGGGCAAATTGTGGAAGTAGCACCTCACTGTGCGGGGTTGAAAATGCTATTTACCAGTTTGTATGTAGGTTTAATGTTACTTTATTGGACTGGGGTTTGGCGATCGCGCACTCGCAGCATCCTCTTTTTAATCAGCGCCGCCTTAATCAGCGTCATCGCCAACATTATCCGCAATACACTCCTAACATACTTCCACGGCACAGGCAACGAATCAGCCTTCGCCTGGTTACATGAAGGTAGCGGCGGTGATATCTACTCAGCTTGTATGCTAGGCATATTAGTCCTACTGATCAACGGCATGGAAAAATACTTTCCCATTGAATCTGATCGACCAGAAAATACTAATAACACTGATTCGTAGGAAACAAGGTAATAACACAAAACTCTGTAAGGGCGGGTTTTGTTGTTAACTTTTCGGTTGTGAATATAAATTTACCTGCTAAACCCGCCCCTACAACTCAAAACGCAAAACTTTCTCTTACCCATGTTGATGAAACTCGCCAAACAAAATATTAAGCTAAACCAAATTATTTTGCTCCTATTCCTGTTAATTATATTCTTAGTAGGAGCAGTACCCGGATACTTGCAAAAACATTGGGCTTGGGAAAAACCATTACCAGTGACAACGATTTCTCAAATGAGACAAATCCGCCAAAAAGGACTAGAACTTCCAGGATGGCAAACCAAAACCACCAAAGAAGTATTAGTCAGTGGCGAAAAATGGTTATACCAAGAAGTGCAAATCGACCCTCAAACCACTGCTATTCTCTTGTTACGTCCGCAAAAAGATGATAAAGATCAACCAC
>JBAVZX010000687.1:0-2812 GCA_049589015.1 Phormidium sp.
GGTCGATCGCTTGGATTAACTTTATCCACATATTCTAATGCTACATTCGGCTGTTTTTGGATTACATATTGCATTGCTTCATAATGTGCTTGACTCCAGCCAGCATCATTTTTTGGCCCGACTAATATTAACCCAACGGTAAACTTATCTGTCGGTTCAGAAGTAGCTGGAGTTGCCGTTTGTGTATTTTGTGTGCCATTTTGCGTGTTAGTGGGTGCAGAATTGTTACAAGCAGTTAAAATTAATCCCAAAACTGCAACCCATCCGAAATGTTTAAGACTATTGAATTTCATTTTTTTATTTGTTTTGTACAACTTAATATATTCTTGCGTAACTTCCGATTAAACAGCAATAAATTATACTGTTCTTAATGGTTGCATATAATATTACAACAATAGTGTTAAAATCTATGGGATCTACTTTTCACCAAGGAATTGAGTAGGAGATGAATTTACCCGCATCAAGCCGACTGCAATTTACGCCAGATTTAAATATTTGTCGCCTCTTAAACGGAATGTGGCAAGTGTCGGGCGCACATGGACGAATTAACCCGAAAACTGCGATCGAAACTATGTTTAAATACGTCGATGCAGGATTTACAACTTGGGACTTAGCCGACCATTATGGGCCAGCAGAAGACTTTATTGGCGAATTTCGTCGTCAGCTTGTTGCTAGTCGTGGAAATGGGGCATTATCTAACATTCAAGCTTTCACTAAATGGGTACCAAGACCAGGGAAAATGACCCGAAAAATAGTGGAAGATAATATTAATATCTCTCTGCGCCGAATGGAAGTAGAATCGTTAGATTTAATGCAATTCCACTGGTGGGAATATCGCGATTCTAATTACTTGGATGCCTTAAAATACATGGTAGAATTGCAACAAGAAGGCAAAATTAAACATTTAGCTTTAACTAATTTTGATACCGAACATCTGCAAATTATTTTAGAGAATGGGATCAAAATTGTTTCCAACCAAGTGCAGTTTTCTTTAGTCGATCGCCGCCCCGAAGTCAAAATGATCCAATTGTGTGAACAGCACAATGTTAAACTTTTCACTTACGGGACTGTTTGTGGTGGCTTTTTATCAGAAAAATATCTCGATAAACCTGAACCGAACCCAGCTACATTAGAAACAGTTTCCTTGCGAAAATACAAAAATATGATAGACGCTTGGGGAGGTTGGAGTTTATTCCAAGAATTGCTTAAAGTTTTGCAAAAAATTGCTGCCAAACACCAAGTTAGTATTCCTAATGTTGCAGTTCGGTATATACTTGATAAACCAGCAGTTGCAGGTGTAATTGTCGGTGCAAGATTAGGAATTGCTGAACATATTGCGGATAACGCTAAAGTGTTCAATTTCGATCTGGATCGGGATGATATTGAACAAATCAATATTGTTACACAACAATCCCAAAATTTGTTTAAATATATTGGTGATTGTGGGGATGAATATCGCCGCTAGTAACTCAATGTAATTTACAGCAGTTCCGGGGAAATTTAGATAGTTAATTTAAAATTTCCCCTTTCGTTTACGGAGATAAAAAAATGGAAAATAAACCCAAATTCATTCTTAAAATATTCATTTTTTCCGCAGTTTTGTCAGCAATCATTAAATATGTTTGCCCATATTTTAATGTTCCCGCAGAATCACAAATTGCTTTGATAATGGTATTGTTGCCAACTGTAGTATTAGCGATCGTTCTCTGGTGGCGATATCAACAACAGCAAAACTCTTTCAATCGCTAATTTAGCCAACCTGATGTTAAAAGAGAAAAGCAACTTATCCTAACAATTTATCCACCAAATAACTAAGTATTAGGGAGTAATTAAAGTGAAATTAGGTCAATTAATCGGCCTATTAGTCCTGATTATTTGTTTATATGTCCTGTGGGAAATCCGGCAATTGCTTTTGCTAGTATTTGCAGCTATTGTATTTGCTACTTCCTTAAATCAATTAGTTCGTTGGTCAACCAAAACATTAAAACTGCCCAGATTTTGGTCAGTGTTGCTTTCCTTGGCTGTGTTTTTTGCCATTTCTATTGGCTTTTTCTTCTTAATTGTACCGCCTTTTATTGCTCAATCTCAAGAACTTGTCGATTTATTTCCCAAGGCGATCGACATTTGGAACACGAGACTGAGGCAACTTATTAATGACTTACCACCTTGGTTAAATCAGTATATTCCCCAACCTAACATTAATACACAAGTTTTCAGACCAAGCCAACAATTATTCCAACAATTACAACCTTTAGTGCAGTCATTAGTTGGCGGTGCTGGTGTATTTGTTTCTAATACATTAGGGATGATTTTGAGCTTTTTATTTGTGATAGTTGTCTCAATAATGATGTTAGCTCAACCCTTAGCTTATCGCAAAATATTTGTCCGGTTATTTCCCTCTTTTTATCGGCGACGAGTAGAAGAAATTTTAACTGAATGTGAAGTAGCATTAGGAAAATGGGTAATTGGCGCACTCATTAGTATGACTTTGGTTGCCTTATTAAGTTTTGTTGGACTCTCAATTATTGGTGTTAGGTTAGCATTAGCACAAGGAGTTTTAGCTGGATTACTAAATTTTATTCCCAATATTGGCCCAACATTAAGTGTAGTTTTACCAATGGGTATTGCTTTATTAGATAATCCTTGGAAATCTCTTTTTGTCTTAATTCTCTACATATTTATTCAACAACTAGAAAGCAATTTCATTACTCCTTATGTAATGGCACAACAGGTATCACTTTTACCAGCAATTACCTTAATTTCTCAGGTGCTTTTTGCTACCTTTTTTGGATTTTTGGGATTAGTTTTAGCC
>JBAVZX010000688.1:0-5031 GCA_049589015.1 Phormidium sp.
TTGATGTTTAAGTCTGGATTTTGACCTTGTTCTTCTGGGGATGCGCCGACACCTAAAGCTAATTGATTGTTGTTTGTGGGTGAGTTTGTTTCGTCGGGTAAGGTGGCTGCGATCGCTGCTCCTGACATCTTGCTATGATGCGCCATAGTACCATGAGCCGCCATTGGATCTAAGCCACCCATCGAGTTATAAACTTCAAAACTGTAGATTCCAACGATGAGAATAATTACTGCTGGAATGGCTGTCCAGAGAATTTCTAAGGGAACATTACCATGAATTGGCGGCCCATCTGTCGGGTCATTGGGACGTTTCCGAAATTTGATCAGACTGTAAATTAAAACACATTGAACTATCAGAAATAAGCCTGTAGCAATGGTCATCATCATATTAAATAAACCATCTACCAAAGGTGCTTCTTCAGAAGCTGCGTCTGGTAGTAAGTTATGATTTTGACCATACCAAAGACTGACAAGGGTCAGTATAATTCCGGCAATCAATGTAGTAATGTTACTTGGGATTTTCACGGCTAGTTATAATTGCTTGTACTAATGCTTAGTTTGTTTGATCTGCTATGAACCAAATTTAGTTTTCGGCTGTTCAAACAGTAAAACAGATCCGTCTTGATTGTAGACAAGCTATCACCTATTTTGCTATTTGCTCTTTTAACAAGGTAATGCAAGATTCGATCGATGTGCAGAATCAAAAGGCATATTTTTTGGCAATTCTTCCCTAAGACTGATGCAAAAATTGTGCCTTTCCTGTGCAACCCATTCTCTTACCAAGGGTTGCCAATCAAAGTAAAACCTGACCAATAATAAGGGTGTGAGAAGTTAACTTTCCCTGGTTGTCTGAGTTCGGGGGGTAAAGAAATTCCGGTTTCTCCTATGCCTTCTAGTTCGTTATTATTTATTATTACTTCTCCCTTAATCATAGCTACTTGAGCGCGTCTAAGTGCTTCGGCGCGAATGGGAGCAGTTTTTAATTGCTCATAAAATTCGGTCATTAATGCTAATGTACCTTGGTCGGAGACGTACCACAAACTTGCTAAGGCTGATTGTACTCCGGCTTGAATTGCTAATCCTGCAAAACCTAATTCTACTTGTCTATCTCCTAATGCTGTCCGACAAGCACTTAATACTAATAATTGCACAGGTGGATCATTCCATTTGACATTTCTTACTTGATCTAATCCTAATTTTTCATCCCAAAATTGAATGTAAGAATTGCTGGGAGTTCCTGGTCTAAATTCGGCGTGGGTGGCGAGGTGGACAATTTCAAAATTACCAGCATTGCGTTGAGTGTTGAGATTATTTATGGTAAAAGCTTCGTTTAAGGAAATTTTTCCTGACCAGAGTTGACGAGCGATCGTAGATAATTCTATTGGTACTGCTGGTAAGGGAGATTGTTCTTTAAATGTTGATGCTCCCATTGCTAATACTGTAGAGTTTTTCAAGTTATAAAAACGGGGATTAGTTAAGCTAAAACTTGGCATTAAGGAAACACTGTAGCGTTCGACAATAAATCCGTTTCCATCATGTAAAGCTGCTAATGGTAATGATCTTAAGCCTGCATCGGGAATAAATATTAAGTTTTTAATTCCCTGTTCTTTTAATTTCCCTTCAATCGGAGCAATCAATAATTTGTAGAGTTCTTGTGCTGGTGGTAAGTAACTGGTGGTTTCTAATTTTGAGCGATCGGTTACTTCCATTTGCAATTGTCTAGCTAAGTTAAGGATTTGCGCTTTGGTAACATTACCAATGGGAAAACGCACTGGCTCTCCTTCTGGTGTGATCAGGAATAGTTCGACGCGATCGCTATCTTTTTCTTGACAATTTTCCGTTTCTAATCCATTATTTTGCACTCTGTTACCAGGATCAGGAGGACAGGTAACAAGTGTTTCTTCTCCCTGTTGTCCCCGACTAAAAATTATATAGAAAATTGCTGACTTTATACCAGTTTCTTCTTCATTTCGTCGCAGTTGATCGCGGATTTCTTCCAGACTTCTAATGTTATTAGTAACTGTCAAACCTAAATAAGCTGTAAATTCTTCAGTAAAGTTCTCTTCTGTTACTCCCAATATTGGATCGATCGGAACTTGAGGAACTTGAGTAACGATAATTCTAGGTATATCAGAAATATCTTTCTGTTGTTGAATTATCTGTGTAATTTGATTGATTATTGGATTATCTGGGATACCTGGATTACCTGGAAAATCTTTAGTAATGATTTGAATGTTTCCTAAAGTATAGGAACCTATAAAAAATTGAGGAGGAGTAATAGTATCTACTCCCGTCGTTAAAGCTCCCGCACTTCCATTTTTGCTAGCATCTCCCACGACAAAAGGTGTTTTTAAAGAACCGCCTCCATGACGGATAATAATCGAACCATTTCCGGTTCCGCCAGCAGTAGAAATACTACTATTTGTGCCTTTATTATCAATAAAAGTTGCAGTTGAACGGAAGAAACTTTCGGTTGTAATGTCAACTTTACCACCAATTCCTTGACTTCCTCCTTGAGCGTTAATAAACCCAACTTGCACATCATTTGGAGGGTCAATAAATACTGTTCCACCATCACCGATGGTAGCATTAACATCGATGTTAGCTGTGGTAATGCGATCGCCAGATTTCACAATTACTGTACCGCCTTTTTCTACTCCCGTTGCGGTTAAATTCCCCGTAGTAACAGCTTTTGGCGTGTTCAGGGTAATAGTTCCCCCAATTCCCGTATTAGAAGCATCTAAATTGCCAGTTTCAATAACACCATTTTGACTATTAGCCGAAATATTTCCACCTTTTGCTGTTATATTGCTAGTGCGAATATCGCCAGTTGTATTTAATTCAACTCCGGCTCCACTAGTGGTAACATTTGCTTTTAAATTAACATTACCAGTTCCCGCATTGTGTTGTAATTGTTGCGCTTTAATTGTGGAATTTGCTGTTAAATCTTTGGCGTTAATAATGAAAATATTGCCAAGTTCTTGACTGCTACCAACAGCACCATTAAATGTAACATTACCAGTGACAGCAGACAAAGTTAAATTGTTAACTTCTCCAAGTTCGCCATCTACAGTATTACCAAAACTTATGCTTCCATTTCCAGCACTAAACACAGCATTGTCTGTCAGAATTACTGGTGCATTAATAGTTAATTCACTAGTAGTATTGATCCCTTGGGAAACAAAAACATTGCTATTCGTACTAATATCTAGTTTACTTAAAGGTGAGTTTTTACCAACAGCTGCATTAAAGCGAATGTTTCCGCTACCTGCGACTAAATTTAACTGTTTAGTACCATCGACTGAACCATTAAAAGTAATATCACCTGTTCCCAATCCCGTACTAATGGTGACATTATTTCCTAACTGAATTACTCGACCTAAAGTAATATTTTGGTTGTCAGTTGTCAGGTTAGCATTGAGATTTAATAGTGCAGCATCTAAGGTGATTGAAGCATTATCTTTGCCGATAATTGCGCCATTTACGTTAATTGTACCATTTCCCGATCGAACCGTAATCGGATCGTTAAAACTTACTTCTTTAACTGATACTAATCCCGTCCCATCTATACGTCCAATAGTGATAGAATTAAAGCCATTTTCTAAGTTAGCTAAAGTGCTAGCAGAGAGGTTAAAAGCACCAGGAATAGTATCAGCTATAGCAACCGTTTGATTAGGATCTGCTGGTTCTAAAGTTAAATCACCACTACCAGTTACTTTGCCACCAAAAATAACTTCTCCGGCTCTTAAAGTGAGAGAATTAGTACCAGCGAATAAACCGGAGTTGAAAGCGATCGCACCCGTACCCGGATTAAATTTTGTCTCCCCTTTTAAAGTAATAAAACTATTAAATCTGATATCATCATTAGTAGTAGTAATACTCCCAAAAACTGAAACTTCTCCATTACCTATTTGATTAAATGCACCATCTAAATTAATATCACTTTTCAGGTTTAAAGCACCACTATTGTTGATAATTAAACTACCACTATTAGTAGTTGTAACCGCACCATTTAAATTAAAAATCTTACCATTTAAGTTAATACCTTGGGAAATATTAGTATTTAAATTTCCTAAATTTGTTATGCCATTTCCCAACTTTTGAGTAATACTAGCAGCAGTAATTGCATTAGCATTGACATCAGTTGCATTTTCAATAATTAAATTACCAAGTCTCGTATTACTACCAACCGCACCGCCAAAATTAATATTACCTATTCCCGCATTTAAACTTAAATTTGATCCGCCATCTACAGAATTATTAAAAATAATATCACCAATTCCTAAACCAGTATTTAAAAAAGTATCTCCAATCAGAGTTACTGCACTTTGGAAACTGATGTTATCGTTAGTAGTAGTTAGATTCCCTGATAAAGAAACTGCACCTTCGCCGATTTGTTTAAATGCACCATCTAAATTAAAAATTGTTCCATCTATAGTTAAAGAACTAGCATTACTAATCGTAAAACCGCCATTGTTTGTAGTTATGACTTTACCATTAAAGACAAAACTATTACCTGTAAGATTTATTCCAGTTTCGCTATTAGTGTTTAAATCTCCGAAAGTGCTTGTACCAGTTCCCGATTTTTGGGTGATGCTTACTGCGGTGATTGATTTAGCACTGACATCGGTTGAACTTTCAATAATTAAATTACCAAGTCGCGTATTATTACCAACTTCACCCGCAAAATTAACATTACCTGTTCCGGCATTTAAACTTAAATTGACTGCGCCATTTACAGTATTGTTAAAAGTAACATCACCAATTCCTAAACCAGTATTTAAAGAAGTATCTCCAATCAGAGTTACGGCACTTTGAAAGCTGATGTCATCGTTAGTAGTAGTTAAATTTCCTGATAAAGAAATTGCACCTGTGCCGATTTGTTTAAATGCACCATCTAAACTAAAAATTCCTGCATCTATAGTTAAAGTACTGGCATTACTAATTGTAAAACCGCCATTGTTCGTAGTTGTAACTTTACCATTGAAAACAAAACTGTTACCTGTAAGATTTATTCCAGTTTCACTATTAG
>JBAVZX010000689.1:0-5995 GCA_049589015.1 Phormidium sp.
ATTCTGATGATATTTTAATTGATAAGTTGCAGGGTGATCCGGGAGAGGTTGTTGTTGTGGCGATCGCACCTCTAACTAACTTAGCATCTGCCGAGAAAAAATGCCCAGGTATTCTGAAAAAAGCCAAGGAAATTATCATTATGGGAGGTGCTTTTAAAGTTTCGGGAAATATTCGACCAGAAGCAGAATTTAATATTGCTTATGATGTGGAAGCTGCGGCGACAGTTTTTGCTAGTCGAGATGATCTTGTAGTTATTCCAATTGATGTAACTGAAAAGCTAATTTTTACTCAGAAAATGGCTAAACAAGTTAGTAAAGTTAATCCAGAAAGTGAGATTTCTAAGTTTATAGTTTCCCTGTGTGAGTTTATGATTAAAACTGCCCTTGCTTTTCGAGAAATGCAAGGTAAACAAGGTTTTTTGGTGCATGATGCTGCGACTTTAGCTTATTTGTTTTATCCTGAAACTTTGCTGTTTCGTCGCGCTGAGGTGATGATTGAAACTAAGGGGGAATGGACGAGAGGAAAGACTTTGTTTGATAGTCGGAATAAGACAAAAATTGGTGCTAATGCTTGGGTAGCAATGGAGGTTGATAGCGTTAATCTTTTAGCAGTGATGATGGAAGATTTAAAGGTTCTGATTTCCTAAATCAATTTTTTTTGAACCGCGAAGACGCGAAGGACACGAAGGAAAGAAGAAGAGAGAGATTTAGTAAGAAACTATTTCTTCTCTCCTCTCTAAAAAGTTTCTAATTCCTCATTTCTTCCTCTGTGTCCTCTGCGTCTCTGCGGTTTCATAAAAAAGTATTATAAATTACAAAAATTATTAAGCTAAATTTGTATATAGCAAGTAAACTTAGAATTGTTAATAATTCAAACTAACAGTAAGATGAAAAGAATTTTTATTTGTGGTTCTGCTTTAAGGGGACAACCGGATCACGGAAATTTGCAAAATGCCAAGTTTATTAAACCTGCAAAAACCCAAGCTTTGTATCGTTTACACGCTGCGGGTAATGGTTGGCATCCGGCAATTTACCAAGTGGAAACAGGGGGAATTAGTATTCCGGGGGAAGTTTATGAAATGACAGAAGCAGAATATGAATATCTGTTAGCTAATGAACCACCAAATATGTATCCGGGGGATGTAATTTTAGAAGATGGGGAAACTTTAACCGCGATGCTTTATCCTCAAGAATTAGTAGAAAAATACAATTGGCCTGATATTTCTCATTATGGCGGTTGGGCAGCATATAAACAAGATAGTGGGGCAGTAAAAGTGGAATAGTAAAAAGTAGAATGCAGAGAATTAAAAAATTTTTTTATCTGCGTTTATCTGCGTTTATCTGCATTCATCTGCGTTCCAAAAAAAATTAGTTTATGTAACAGCTGAACTATAATCAAGGCAACCATCAATGATCATAGATTCCACGTTATATATTAACAGCGATCGACTTAACGAAAGTATAGAAAAACTTGCCCAAATTGGTCAAGTTGCTGATGGTGGAGTAACGCGAATTGCTTTCAGTCAAGAAGATATTACCGCACGAAAATTAGTGCAGCATTGGATGATTGAAGCGGGGATGAATGTTCGGATTGATGCAGCAGGAAATATCATTGGTCGTTATCAGGGAAAACAGGCAAAATTTCCGGCATTAGCAACAGGTTCTCATCTTGATACTGTACCTAACGGAGGTCGTTATGATGGCGCTTTAGGTGTGTTAGCGGGAATCGAAATAGTGAGAACATTTAAGGAGAATAATATCAGATTGCAACATCCAATTGAAGTAATTGTTTTCACTGATGAAGAAAGTACAATGATTGGTAGTAAAGCAATGGCGGGAACAGCTAATAATGATGTGGAAAATTATCGTATTGCTGATGGTAAATCTATTGCAGAAAGTTTAGCGAAAATTGGGGGAGATTGGGATAAGTTGGGGAGGGCGAAACGCGATCGATCTGATATAATCGCCTACATAGAATTGCACGTCGAACAAGGAGGAATTTTAGAAAATCTCAACAAACATATTGGTGTAGTTGAAGGTGTTGTTGGCGCATATCGAGGAATGATTACTGTTAAGGGAAAAGCCAATCATGCGGGAACTACGCCAATGGAAATGCGCCAAGATGCCTTAGTTGCAGCTTCCCAAATTGTCCTAGCAGTTAACAATTTAGGAAAAAATTCGCCGGGAAATCAAGTAGCAACGGTGGGCAAACTAAACGTATTTCCTAACGCTACCAACATTGTACCTGGAGAAGTAGAAATGAGTGTTGATATCCGAGATTTATCAGCAGATAATGTTAAAAAATTAATTGCCCAATTAGAACAACAATTAATAGAAATTGCCGCTAATACCCAAACCAAAATTAGCTTAAAACCTTACTTGTGGGTAGATCCAACATTATCAGCTGTTGAGATTGAAAAGGCGATCGCAAACACCTGCAATCAACTAGGATTATCCCATCATACCTTACCCAGTCGCGCCGGACACGATGCCCAAGAAATAGGACGTTTCACCGACATGGGAATGATATTTGTTCCTAGCATCGAAGGAATTAGTCACTCCCCCAAAGAACACACCACACCAGAACAATGTACCCAAGGAACAAACGTATTACTACAAACATTCCTACAATTAGATCAGATTTATTCAGCAAATAAAACTAACAAATAACTCTCTTTTCTTCCTTCGCGTTCTTCGCGTCTTCGCGGTTCAAAAAAATGTACAACCTAAAAATCATAATCATTGGCGCTGGTATCGGCGGACTAACAACAGGAATAGCCCTAACAAAAGCTGGCTACCAAGTCGAAATATATGACAAAGTAAAAGAACTACGCCCCGCAGGTGCAGGAATTTCCCTCTGGTCAAATGGTGTAAAAATCCTCAACAAATTAGGACTTGGTGATAAAATAGCAGCCATTGGCGGACAAATGGATCAGATGCAATATCGCAGTTATAAAGATGAATTACTCAACGATATTAGCTTGCACCCATTAATAGAAGAAGTTGGACAACGCCCTTACCCAGTCGCCCGAACAGACTTACAACAAATGTTGTTAGAAGCATTTCCCGGTGAAGTTAAATTAGGCAGTAAATGTGTAGGGTTTGAAGATTTTGGTGATAGCGTTACCGCCATTTTTGAAGACGGAAATATAGCAACAGGAGACTTATTAATTGTTGCTGATGGAGTGCGTTCTACCTTACGTCCTTACATTTTAGGAACAGAAATCGAACCTCGTTATGCTGGATATATTAACTGGAATGGATTAGTAAAAGCGAGTGAAGATTTAGCAGCAAAAAACACTTGGGTAATTTATGTTGGGGAACACAAACGCGCCTCAATGATGCCAGTGGGGGGCGATCGCTTTTACTTCTTTTTTGATGTACCATTACCTAAAGGAACATCTACCCCATCCGAAGCAATACAACAAGAATTAGCTAATTTTTTCCAAGGTTGGCCTCAACCTGTGCAAAACTTAATTAAACAGATTAATCCGTTAGAAACTAATCGATTAGAAATCCATGATATCGGCCCAATAGATACTTTTGTGCGTGGTAGAGTCGCCTTACTTGGAGATGCTGCCCATACTACCACACCTGATTTAGGACAGGGAGGTTGTCAAGCGATGGAAGATGCAGAAGTATTAACTCGCTATCTTTTAACAACAAATATTAGTGTGGAAGATGCGCTGAAAAGATATGAAAGTGAACGAAAAGAACGGGCTAATGCTATTGTTTTGAAAGCGCGAAAACGTGCCGATCAAATTCACGGTAAAGAACCGGAAATTACTCAGCAATGGTATCAACAATTACGGCAAGAAAGTCCTTTAGATGTTACTAATGCTATTAGCAAAACTATTTTAGGAGGGCCGTTGCGTTAATCTGATTTTTTAACCACAGATATCCACAGATAAACACAGATGAACACAGATAATATGGCAGGTAAATTAACTACTCATGTTTTAGATACTGCACAAGGTTGTCCGGCGCAAGATTTGGCGATCGAACTTTGGTCAATAACACCTGAAACCAATGAAAAAACTCTTCTAAAAAGCACTCGTACCAACCAAGATGGACGCACAGATTCACCTTTAATTGAAGGCGAACTTCAGCAGGGAATATATGAATTAGTTTTTCACGTTGGAGAATACTTCAATCACCACTTAAAAGACTTACCAAAACCCCTATTTTTAGATCAAATTCCGATTCGTTTCGGCATCGCAAATCCCCAAGCACATTATCACGTTCCTCTCCTAACATCACCTTGGTCTTACAGTACATATCGCGGTAGTTAATCTAAATCACAAGATGGATTTACCCAACGTAGAAACTTATCTTACTCCCCAAAATTTAGCAGAAATTACTAGCTGGAAAAGCGGATGCACTTGGTTAGCTGGAGGTACTTGGTTATTCAGCGAACCGCAACCAGAAATTACCACCTTAATTGACCTGCAAAACTTCGGATGGTCAGAAATAGAAATTAACTCCGAAGGTTTAACAATTGGCGCAACTTGTATAATGAGTCAATTATTAAACTACAACTTCCCCAAAAATTGGACATCAGTAAAAGCATTAAAAAGCGCAGTTAACGAACTAGCATCTTTCAAAATTCAAAACGTCGCCACAGTGGGAGGAAACCTTTGTTTAGCAATACCAGCAGGAACCTTTGCGCCAGTAATGGTACTCTTAGAAGCTAAATATCAAATCCTCCCTTTATCAGGCGAACCTTATTGGATTTCCGCCTTACAATTCCAAACTGGAATAAAACAAACAATCCTCAAACCTGGAGAAGTTTTGCGAAAAATATTCATCCCCAAACAAAACTTAGAATTACAAGTTAACTATCAACGAATTTGTCTTACTTCCGCCGGACTTGCTATATCAATAGTAGTTGCAGCTTACAATCCAAATACCCAAAAAATCAAATTTGCAATTAGCGGTTGTATACCCTCACCCGAATTAATTGAATTTGCACAAATACCCACAATAACTGAAATAACCCAAAAACTTAACGACACAATTCCATTAACTGATTATCTCAATGATACAACCGCATCCAACACATATCGCCAACATATTACCCAAGTTTTGATGAAGCGATCGCTAAAATTTTAAAATTTATTATAACATTCTTTAAAACTCTCTCTTTCTTCTCTTCCTTCGCGTTCTTCGCGTCTTCGCGGTTCAAAAAAATGCCCCTAAAATTCCAAATTAACAATCAAAACTATAACATTACTTGTCCCCCCGGCACTAGCTTACTAACATTGCTTCGCCAACAAAGATGGATGGGAACTCATAAAGTTTGCGAAACAGGAGACTGTGGAAGCTGTACAGTTTGGGTAAACGAAACCCCCATTCATAGCTGCATATTTCCCGCCCATCGTATTAACAACACCCAAATAACAACCATCGAAGGATTAGCAAAAGAAGGCAAACTTTGCTCAATGCAGCAAGCATTTATCGACGAACAAGGATTTCAATGCGGATTTTGCACCCCCGGAATGATTATGTCCGCCGAAAAATTAGACTTTTCCACAGAAGAAGAACTTCGGGCCGCAATGGATGGAAATCTCTGCCGTTGTACGGGATATCAAGCAATTATTAAAAGTATTATTGAAGGCAAAAATTTAAATAATTCCCCCAATCTTGTAGGACAGGCATCTTGCCTGTCAACCCTCTCATCCTCCCAAATAGGACAAAGCATTCCTAAACAAGATGGTTATGAAATTGTTACTGGAAAACCAATTTATACAGCAGATTGGACACCAGAAGGAACATTGCATTTAAAGGTTTTGCGATCGCCCCACCCCCACGCCAGAATCTGCAAAATTGACACCACCAAAGCTAAAGAATTACCCGGAGTTCACGCAATCTTTACTCATGAAGATGTTAGCAGAATTCCTTATACAACCGCCGGACACGCTGAACCTGTACCCGATCCTCATGACCATTATTTGTTAGATAATAAAGTGCGATTTGTGGGCGATCGCATTGCAGC
>JBAVZX010000690.1:0-1718 GCA_049589015.1 Phormidium sp.
GGTTAAAGCAGGGATGAACGTTGCCAGACTAAATTTTTCTCATGGTAGCTATGAAGACCACGCACGCACAGTTTCTTTGCTAAGAGCTATTTCCGAAAAATTAGACACGCCGATTACAATTCTGCAAGACTTACAAGGGCCTAAAATTCGGGTGGGTCTGTTGCCTAATGGTGCAATTGACTTAATTGAGGGTGAGAAAATTAAACTTGTACCCATTTCAGAATATCAAGATCAACTTGATACTGTACCTATTGATTACCCTGATTTAGCAGCAGATGCCAAACTAGGCGAACAAGTACTTTTAGATGACGGACTTTTGGAACTAAAAATTAAAGAGATTTCGGGAAATGCAGTAGTATGCGAAGTGATTAAAGGGGGAGTCCTGAAAAATCGCAAAGGGGTAAATTTTCCTAACTTAAATTTATGTTTACCTTCGCTGGGCGAAAAAGATCGGGAAGATTTAGAGTTTGGGATTTCCCAAGCAATAGATTGGATTTCTTTGAGTTTTGTACGTAAAGCAGAAGATGTTCGCAACTTGAAAGAATTATTAGCTGCTAAAGGTGCAGATATCCCTGTAATTGCCAAAATTGAAAAACCCCAAGCAGTTGCCAACATAGAAGAAATCGTCAATGAATGTGATGGTTTGATGGTAGCAAGAGGTGATTTGGGTGTAGAAATGAGTCCCGAAAAAGTGCCACTTTTACAAAAGCGAATAATTCGGATGTGTAATCTTAGAGGGATTCCGGTAATTACTGCTACCCAAATGTTAGATAGCATGATTAATAATCCTCGTCCTACTCGTGCAGAGGCAAGTGATGTTGCTAATGCGATTATCGATGGAACGGATGCTGTGATGCTTTCTGGTGAGTCGGCGGTGGGAAACTATCCAGTAGAAGCCGTAGAAATGATGGCGCGGATAGCTTATGAAGTGGAAAAAGATCTGCAATTTGAAAATAATCCGGCGGCTAAAAGTGATGAAACTCATGCTTTAAGTGAGGCGCTTAATTCGATTGACAAAACTTTACCATTACGTTGTATTGTGGCTTTCACTAGTACAGGTTACACGGCGTTAATTGCTTCAGCAGAACGTCCGAAAGCGCCTGTAATTGCTCTAACCCATAATATCAAGGTTTACCATCGTTTAAATTTAGTTTGGGGTGTGACTCCTTTGTTGCTGGATTGCAAGGTGGAGACTTTTGAAAATGCACTTTTGCAGGCAGAAAGTTTGTTGGTACAACGTAAATTAGCTGCAATTGGCGATCGGATTTTAATTATGGGTGGGATGCCGATGCAGAGTCCTGGAGGTACTAATTTCCTGAAAATTCACACCATTAGCGTGTAGATAAAAGGTACGTAGTTGCGCTTTAGCGCTAATAAGAGCGCTGAAGCGCAACTACGTACTTAGTTTAAGAAAGTGTCGAAGGTTTCTTTGTTTGGTAATGAGGGTTGTGCGCCTTTTTTAGTTGTGGCTAAAGCGCCTGCGGCTGCACCCCATTTAATCGCTTCTCGTAAGGATAAACCACTATCAAAAGCAGCTGCCATTGCTGCATTGAAAGCATCACCAGCGGCTACGGTATCGATCGCATTTACTTTAAAAGCTGGTAGCAGAAAACTTTCAGTAGCAGTGGCACAAAAAACTCCTTTACTTCCTAGTTTTAATACTACAGTTTCAACACCTTTACTGATAAAAATTTCTGCGGCTTTTGTCATGGTTTCTT
>JBAVZX010000691.1:0-2892 GCA_049589015.1 Phormidium sp.
ACCATAATGGGAATAAAATTGAGTCACAATCAGCAATAGTTTGGGCAATATAAGCAACATTGATAGAAGCACGAACGTGCTCTCCTAATGGGTTATAACCAACGTGGTCCCAGGGTTCAATAATTGCGATCGCATTGCGAAATAAGCGCGGGTGTTTCATCAAAAATTCAAAGTCTTCCTGCGAGTTAATCACTTTCTCTAGTGGCTGACTTTGACCCCAGTCAAAAGTATCATTTTCAGATAGCAATGACTTTTCCGGCAATGGGTTTTCCGAATGGCGATCGGCTAAAAAACGTCCCAGTAAAATATGTACCGATTCAAAGTCTGAACAACCTTGACTTAAATAACCTGGTGTTAGTCGCCATTTTTCTTTATCTGGTGAACTCTTTAATTCATTAATATTCAAGTGGCTTGCTCATTAACGACACCCAAATTGTGCTATGGATGTCTCTCTTTTGGCAAGTCTACCACTGCGACAATGCTGTTAGAAGCGCAGATGTATAAACAAGGGCATGGCTTGCTCTTCACTACGAACATCGCGACGCTCCGTATCATCCGAATGGTCGAACTGGGGGTAATTCGCCAAAAAAACGCCGCAAATACTGAATTTGGCACAGTTAGAAATGGTTTTAAGTGGGTTTAAGGGTACAAAAACTCGGTAATCGAATGTGGCTTGGCACAGATATTGACGATTCTCTGTGCCAAATTATGTAGTTTCTAAGCTAAGTACAATTGCCATTTTTTCATTTAGAGGTGGTGTGAGGAAAATGCTCTCTCTCAACTGAGGCATCTATCAAGGAAGAAAATGTCTACTCCTAAAATTTTAGGTAAGGGGACGGTGGTTGATATCGATGCTTTGTTTGGGAATTGAGAAAGCCAAAAAATCTAACGCTGTACCTGACTTGTAAAAAACTCCAAAATTAATGAATTTACGGCACTTAGTTGTGTCAAAGGAAATCAGGCTTTTACAGTAAAATGCAGTATAACTTTCGGCATTTACTGGATTAAATCAGGGAATATACCTGCGAGCAACATCTGGTAAAAAATCTGTCTTTTACCTGATAATTCCCGACAATAACACAGCATTCCTCGGTACTATAACTGCTTTTCCTGCTATGACTGTTAACAGAATCGTGCATTCAAAAATGACGCTTCATCGGTAGTAGCAAGCAATGGCACTGTCCGTACAATTTGGCTTTTCGCTGCTTGTATAATAATTAAAGACTTCCCTCCTTTTGCGTTAACCTAACCGCAACGGAGGAATTAGTGCAGTTTAAGATTTTTATTATTTTTAATTACATTTTGTAGGTGCAGATACTACAAAATTAACAATATATTAAGCAAAAACCAAGTGTGAAATGGGATAACACTTCCAGGTAGAGAGTTGCATCTGGGGCAGCATCTAGGACACTCTTTAGCAGACACCTTTTTTCCCGATAGCGATCGCATCGAAAAAGCGCCTCGTCTATTTATTCAGAAAGCGTATAAACTTTGTTAAAAAAAATTCTGGCGATGTATCCCCTACAGTTGGAGGGAATCATTGGAAGGGGCAATTTTCAGCTGATCGGAGCTTTTCAGGAAAAGTGATAGTTTTTTAATATGACGGTAACTTCTAGATAGTTGCCAAATGAAACTGAAGATTAATCACCAAACCACAGATAAAGGAATACTTTCAAGAAGGCTTGAACTAAGATTAACCGACGCGGATTACGAACAAATCCAGACTTTAGCCCAGGAAGTTAATCTCAGCATGAGCAAATTTGTCCGTCGTGCAGTCACAAGACGAGCAATGCCTCGTCCTTTAGCAGCATTCGACCTGAAAGCGTACCAAGTTTTATGCCAAATTAATAGCGAACTACGTCAAGCTGGTAACAACCTCAATCAGATTGCCAAAGCCTGCAATACTTCTGTCATGTTAGGAGAACCCGTCGCTGTCAATCGAGCATTATTACAAAACACTCAACAACTACTCAAAGAAAATCAAACTTTAATTCAGAACATTGCCAATGCACTTGCTCAATCAACTCAAAATTAAATGATTGGCAAACAAATTAAAGGTAAAGGATTTCGTGGCTGTCTCGATTACGTACTTGGTAAAAAAGGCGCTTACATAATTGGTGGTACTATGTGCGGACAAACTGCTGAAGCACTTAGTACCGAATTTGCTATTACCAGACAACTAAAACCACATCTCAAAATGGCAGTCTTTCATGCTACTTTGTCTGTAGATTCAAGAGAAAAACTTGATTCAGATGTAGAGAACGAGCGACGTTGGTGTAGTGTAGCAAACGACTACATGAAAGCAATGGAATTTGATAATAGCCAATATGTTGTAGTCAAGCACACCGATACTCAACATGACCACATCCATATTGTAGGCAGCCGGATTCGTTTTGATGGAACAGTTGTTGATGATAGCTGGGATTATTACAAAAGCCAAGATGTGATTCGAGCATTGGAAGCTAAATACAACTTAGAAGTTTTAGCACCTAGTTGGGAATCAGAGAAACGAGCGCAGACAACTGGAGAATATAGGAAAACTCGCGATACTGGACAAAAGAGCGTGCGAGTCCAATTGCAAGCACTAATAGAGCAATGTACCCACGATAATCCAACTATGCCAGAATTGATAGAACAATTGCAGCAAGAAGATGTAGAAGTACAAATTAGAATGACAAGAACTGGCTGCATTAAAGGCATTTCCTATCAATTAAATGGTATAGCTTTTAATGGTACTCAATTAGGCAAAACATACACTTTTCATGGATTACAGAAATATCGAGGCATTAGCTATGATTCAGAAGATAACGAACTTCTGAAAATGCTAACGCAACAACAAGCACAAGCAATAATAACTGACTCTACCGAGGGGTTGACGGACAAATCTTTACC
>JBAVZX010000692.1:0-3979 GCA_049589015.1 Phormidium sp.
AATGAAAGTAAAACTCGGTTGGGTAATGCTGCGACTGGGGGAAAATCTTCCTCTCGTTCTCTTTCTCCCCCGGAACCTGTAGACTTAAGTCAGGTAAATACCAAGGATAATCGATTTATTTGGGTAGCTTTGATTGCCATTGTTTTAATATTGAGTGGCTTAGTTTGGTGGGGATTTTAAAATTCGATCGTTAAAAGGAATAGAAAAAAGTGAAGGATCAAAAGCCGAAAATAAAAAATAGGTTTCTCGTAATTTTGCCCTTAATTCTGTGTATTGTAACTTTCCTTACTGGCTGTGTACAGTATGATGTAGGAGTTAATTTTGCTGGTCTTCATCAAGGCAAAATTGTGCAAAGGATTAAGTTAGGAGAAAGGCTAAAAAGCTTCAGCAATGAAACTGTTGACGCATGGTTAGAGAGTATCGAAAGTCGCGCCAGAGACTTAGAAGGAAAAGTTAAGAAAGTTTCTGATCAAGAGCTAATTGTGACGATTCCTTTTCATAATGGCAAGGATTTAGAAACAAAGTATAACAAGTTTTTCAATCCGATTCAGAAGCAAAAATCCCCGAATGTAGCTAATGAAGATGTGAATTTGCCGGAGTTTAAATCTGAGTTACAGTTACAGCAAGGTAATTTTTTGTTTTTTGTCCGCAATCATTTGATTTATGATTTGGATTTGCGATCGCTCTCCTTAACCTCTGCCAATGGTAAGGTTAAAATTGATTCTGGGTCTTTATTACAGTTAGAATTTAACCTGAAAACTCCGGGAATTGCCCGAAGCATTATTAAAACTGAAAATGCCATTAATCCCGAAATTCAAGCAGAAAGAAAACAGTTATTTTGGGAATTACAACCAGGGAAATTGAATCATTTAGAAGCAGTGTTTTGGCTTCCTAGTCCTTTGGGCATTGGTGCTTTTTTAATTGTTTTGTTGGTTTTATTAGGAAGATTTGTGAAATATCAAATATTAACTAATCCTGCGAAATTGTCATGAATTGTTTACTTTTGAGACTCTCAACACTTAAAAAGCATGAAAGATAAGCTCAGATATGGTACTCTCAAACGATAAGTTGTGCCAGCAAAAGGAGGAAGATGCCGTAGGCGGTAGGATTAGTCAAAGTAAAAGATGCCACAAATAGCAGTGGACAACTTAAAATACAAGATTATTTTCAAACCAGCTTTCCCGAAATAGGGACGGTTTGATGTAGAATTCTATTTCCTAACCGACCTTCTGTATAGACAGTTCCTACATCACCCCTTTGCTTCTTTTTGCTGGTACTGTCTACTAAAAGACGCATGAAACAGATTTTGAGGAGTTAAGAAATTGAAAAAAGTTGAAGCGATTATTAGGCCATTCAAACTTGATGAAGTCAAGATAGCCTTAGTTAATGCAGGTATTGTCGGGATGACAGTTTCCGAGGTGCGTGGTTTTGGTCGCCAGAAGGGTCAGACTGAACGCTATCGCGGTTCTGAGTACACTGTAGAATTTCTTCAAAAACTCAAAGTAGAGGTTGTAATTGAAGACGCTCAAGTTGACTTAGTAGTTGAAAAAATCATTTCTGCCGCTAGAACCGGAGAAATTGGTGATGGAAAAATTTTCATCTCTCCTGTAGAAACAGTAGTTCGGATTCGCACAGGGGAAAAGAATATAGAAGCGATCTAAGAATTTTAGATTTTAGATTTTAGATTTTAGATTTGCGATTCCTAAACCAATCTAGAATCTAAAATCTAATTTTTGTAATTTGGGTAGTAAGACTTGAAATGCTTTTCCACGATGACTCACGGATTTTTTTAATTCGGGAGTCATTTCTGCAAAGGTTTGATTTTGTTCTGGAACATAGAAAACTGGATCGTAACCAAACCCATGATTACCTCGCGGAGTATGCAAGATTTCTCCAGGACAAATTCCCTCTGTTTGTAACGCAATGGTACCATCAGGACTGGCGATCGCAATGGCACAAACAAACCTAGCTTCTCGATTTAATTCGTTACCCAATTCAAACAGTAATCTTTCAATTCTTTCTTGATCGCTTTGACCATATCGAGCCGAGTAAATTCCCGGTGCTCCTTCTAAAGCTTCTACTTCTAAACCGGAATCATCTGCGATCGCCCATTTCCCCATTGCTTTCGCGACTTGAGATGCTTTAAGACAAGCATTTTCACTAAAAGTTTTGCCTGTTTCTTCAATTTCTAATTCGTCGGGTTTGAGTTGCAGTTCTAAATCTAATTCTGTTAAGTAATCTTGCATTTCTAACAACTTACCAGGATTACTTGTAGCAACTACTAATAATTTTGTCATTGGGTTATTGGTTATTTGTCATTGGTTATTTATTATTTGTCATTAGCCATTGGTCATTGGTTATTAAAGTAACTACTCACAAATGACTAATGACTAATCACAAATGACTAAATTGAATTTGCCCAATCATTCGCCCAATTTAATCTTTTATGTACTTCATCAAGGTTAGCAGCTTCGCAATACAAGCGCAACACTGGTTCAGTACCACTAAAGCGAATCATCAGCCAACTACCATCAGCTAAACGAAATTTATAGCCATCAATTGTATTACAATCAACCACTGATTGACCAGCAATTTCTGTAACTGGCTGATTTTGTAATTGCTGCAAAAGACGCGATCGCACTTCCATACTAGCTAAAGGCAAATCAATCCGATCGTAAGCCGAACTAAAGTTAGTCTTTTCCTGCAAATTACTGTACAATTCACTTAAATCTTTACCCGATTCCACAACTGCTTCTAGCACATATAAAGCTGATAACAAAGCATCTCTTTCGGGAATATGAGTGCCATAACCAATACCGCCAGACTCTTCTCCACCGAGTAAAACTGGTGACTCTAGCATTCTATCAGCAATATATTTGTAGCCGACAGCGGTTTCAAATATTGGCAGTTGATAAAGTGCTGCTACCTTGGGAATTAAATCAGAACCACTGACAGTTTTCACAACTTCGCCAGTCATACCTCTTTTAGTTGCCAAATGTTCAATCAAAATGGGAATTAACACTTGAGAACTTAAAAATTCACCTTGTCCATTCACAGCAGCAACCCGATCGCTATCCCCATCAAACACTAAACCAACTGACAAACCATCAGGATTATTTGCTCGGTGTTCTTTCATTACTTGGAACAGTTTACCCAAATATTTTGGTAAAGGTTCTGGCGCACCACCTTCAAACAAAGGATCGCGATCGCTGTTAATTTCTTTAACAGGTATGCCCAAAATTTGCTCAATTCCTGTTGCTGCTGCACCGTGCATCACATCAGCAAATACTGTTAATTTACCTGCTTTAATCGCATTATTGATTTGCTCAATATCTACCTTAACTCGTAATCCTTCGCAATAGCTAGGCCAGGGATTAAACATTTCTAATTTTCCTGGCTGTACTGCTGGTGACAATTTCTCATCTAACAAAGCTTCTATTTGCTTAGTTACTTCTGGAGAAACAGAACCCCCAAAAGCACCCTTGACTTTTAACCCTAAATAGCTGCCAGGATTATGGCTAGCTGTAATCACTATAGCACCCAAAGCATTAAGTTTTTTTGCTGCCCAACTAAAAGCGGGAGTGGGAGCAAAAGTTTCTGTTAACAAAACATCAAATCCCACGGCGCGAATTGCCTCTGCTGCTGTACGCGCAAAGGTTTCTGCCATAAAACGGCGATCGTGACCGACAATCACCATGCGACTATTGGTACTATTACCATATTCTTTGGCTAGAACTTGAGCCGCGATCGGTGCTACCAAAGCTACGCGCTCAAAGGTAAAATCTGCTGCTATTACACCTCGCCAACCATCTGTTCCAAATTTAATTGGATTAACAGTAATCGGCACAAAAGAAGAGTGAACCGTCATTAATTTTGCCTCGCTTATGATTGAGACGCTCACTTTTTAATTTTATCTAATTGTGTATCCCAAAAGCTATATCGTATCTGATTTTTCCCAGGAGAATAGCAAATATTTACT
>JBAVZX010000693.1:0-3804 GCA_049589015.1 Phormidium sp.
TAGAAGCAAGTAAAGCTGATTCTACACTTTGACTACTTCTGACAGATTGCTCAACTAATTGTTTAGAACTGAGGCGAGTTTTGGCATCTTTCCCTGGTGTCATTCCTACACCTTCGGCAATTGTCTCCAACATCACGATCGAGTTATCCACCACAATCCCCACCCCAAGCGCCAAACCTCCTAAACTGAAAACGTTAATCGAAAGCCCAAATAATTGCATTAAAATAATGGCAGCGACTGTGGCTAAAGGAATCGCTAAAACAATAATTAATGTTTGCCGCAGTGAACCTAAAAATAATAGGACTGCGATCGCAGCTAAACCAGTACCAATTAAACCAGAAGTTGCCACATTCGCGATCGAATTATTAATAAATCTCGACTCATCCAAAGTCGCCACTATCTGCATATCTTCGGGAATTACCCCGGATTTTTGCAGTTCAGATAAACGTTTCTTTAACCCATCCACAACTGCGATCGTATTAGCATCAGCTTGTTTAGTCACACTAACTTTAACAGCTGGTTCCCCATTTAAAAATACAAATACTCTTTGTTCTTCCGTCCCATCAATAACTTCCGCAAAATCGCGCAAATAAACCCGACGGTTCGGCATCATCCCTGAAGCAACAGTTCCCGGAGATCTGACTTCAAAAGACAAATTCCTAATTTCATCAGCATCACGAAACTGTCCAACGGTGCGAGTTAAAGGTTCCGAATCTTCACCTCTTAATCTCCCCCCAGAAATATCTTGATTTCGTTCTTGTAAATCTCTTAAAACATCAGTTAAAGCCACACCTAAAGCCTGTAAACGCTTCAGGTCGATTTTGACTCTAACTTCTTCTTGAACTCCCCCAGAAACATCAACTGATGCCACTCCTGAAACCACAGTTAATTCACGGGACAATTCTTGATCGGCAAACACCCGCAGATCCACATCTGTTGAAGATGGAGATTGCAAAGCAAATTCATAAACAGGTAATTGAGAAGGGTCAATTTTAAACAAACGTGGGTTTTCGATGTTCTCTGGAAGTCTACCCCTAGCACGGTTAAATGTAGCAGTAGCATCATTAAGTGCTTGGTCAATATTTCCCCCAGGTTCAAAGTACAAATCTAAATTTACTTGTCCTTCGCGAGTTTGGGAATAAACTTGCACCACTCCTTCAGTTGCACTTAAAGCTTCTTCTAAAGGTCTAGTAATTTCGTCAATTGCTACTTCTGGCGAAACTCCGGGGGCGCTCAGTCGCACACCGATGCGAGGATAGGTGATAGAAGGTAATAAATCAACTTGTAGTTGCGTAAAAAAGAAAACTCCCAACACCAAAACTGTCACAGTCAACATCAAAGTACCGATGTGTTGACGGATAGAAAGTGCGCTGAGGCTAAATCCAGATTTGTTGCTAGTGGTATTCTGCATTACTGCTGATTCCTTTGTCTGGCGTTGTTTTGTCGATTTTCTGTTGCTGAAGAAGGATTTCCCACACCTTCGGACAAAATACTAAAGCGTACCGCATCGCCATCTTTTAAGGGTTTGCCACTACGGACAACAAACCTTTCTCCCGCTTGCAAACCGGAAACTATTTCCACTCTGCTATTAGCGCGATCGCCCAATACCACCGGACGCGCCGCCACCTTCCCTTCCCTACCTTCTCCCGTAACCACAAAAATCGTCCCTTGATTTGGCGACTCGGTATTAGGGACTGGGGACTGGGAAATGCTCCCCTGCTCCCCTGCTCCCCTACTCCCCTGCTCCCCTGCTCCCCTGCTCCCCTGCTCCCCTGCTCCCCTACCTCTGGAGGCTTGCAACGCAGTTTGAGGGATTAACAATTTTGGTGCAGTTTGTTGGGTGAATTGGACTCTTGCCAATAAACCGCTACCAATTTGACCGCTTTGATTCGGAATTAAAATTTCTACTGGGATTTGTCTTGCAGTTGGATCAGCAGCGGGAGAAATTCGGGCAACTCTGCCGGAAAAAGTTTGATTGGCAAAGGCATCTAGCTGCACTTGTACCAACTGTCCGACTCGAACATTAGGCAATTCCAATTCTGAGAGGGGAACTACCACTTTGACTTGGCTATAGTCTCCCAGTTTTAAAACCTCTCCTCCCGGTTGTACCAAATTTCCCGGTTCGCTCACCCGTTCAATGACTACGCCATCAATGGGAGAGTTGACTTTGGCGTAAGATAAGCGTTCTTTTAACTCAGCAATTACGGCTCTTTGGGCAGCAACTCTACCTTGAGCAGCTGCGACTGCTTGCTGTTCGGTGCGAATTTGTTCTTCTGCGGCTAGAACTGCTTGTTCATTAGTGCGGGCTTCTGTTCTGGCTAATTCGGCATCTTGCAAAGAAATTGCCCCTTGTTTTTGCAGGAATTCTCGCCTTGCTGCGGTTGTCTCGGCTTGTCTGAGTGTGACTCTAGCTTGCTCTGCTCTTGCCTTGGCGTTACTTACCTGGGCTTTAGCCCGTGCAACTTCTGAGTCACGGGTAGCTAGTTCGGCTTCTGCCTGTGTTACTAAGGTAAATAATAAGGTATTATCCAACCGGGCTAACTGTTGACCTCGCTTTACCCGATCGCCTACATTAACATTCAAATTCAGCAATCGTCCTTCAACTTGCGATCGCAGCGAGACTTCCACTGCTGGTCTAGTTGTACCTATATATATAGGTGCTTCCTGAAGCACACCTGGACGTGCGATCGCCACATCCACTGGTGTAGAGGTTGGCCCCCTCTGGTCTCCTCTCTGGGCTCCAGGTCGCCGACTTTGTGCTTCCGCTTCTGCTTTGGGCGTTCCGCTACAGCCCGTTAAAGTAACCAGCAGCGGCGCAACGCAAAAGCCAAAAGCCAGAATGTACGAATATGAAACTTTCGACTTGGCTTCTTTCATGTTTCCTTTAGACTTTTCTCGTGGTTGCCAAGCTCAAACACTTTACAAAAGTTAACTTTATCTAGAATAACCACAAAGCAAGGCTTTTGCCTTATTCCTTTAGGGTGGTTTAGGCAGGGGAGCAGAGTATCAAAACTCATCATTCTGCCAGCCCCCAGTCCTCATCTCTATTGCGAAAATTTTTAATTAATTTCATAATTAAGTGATAATATTTTTCAACTAATCCATATAATATAGTGGCTGTCTAAAATTTGTGTTAATTGTAAGGTTACTAATGAGTCTGAGAAAGAACTTTTTACTTGGTGTGGGTACGGTGCTGATTGCGCTAAGCAGTTTGACTTTCAATACTACAGAGAAGCCGCAACAGGCGGAAGCACAACATATTCCCAATGGTAAACAAAATACCATTGCCCAAGCTGCTAAGACGACAATTAGAATTGCTTTTCCAGGACGGGGAGATCAAGCAGATTTGCAGAGAAAAGCTGATGCTGTGGCTAAATTCCTTTCCCAAAAAATGGGCGTGCCAGTGCAGGCGATCGTAGCAGATGATACTGCTGCTGTGGAAGCTTTGCGAGCAAATCGTGCCGAAGTTGCTTTTTTAAGCAGTCGTCCGGCAATTAAAGCAGAACAATTAGCGAATGCTAAGTTATATCTAGCTGAAGTACGTCCAAATTATTCTGGGGGACACACTTACAGATCAATTTTTGTAGTTCCCAAAGATAGTACTTTACGCAGTGGGAATTCTCCTGCAACTCTCCAGCAATTGCGGGGTAAAAAAATTGCTTTCACTTCTCCTACTTCGGGTAGCGGATTTATTTTCCCTGTGGGAGAGTTAGTTAAGTTGGGTTTAGTTCCAAATCGCGATCGCCTTAATGGTTTCTTTAGCCAAGTTAGCTACGGAAACGGTTATAGTGGAGCATTACAAGC
>JBAVZX010000694.1:0-2943 GCA_049589015.1 Phormidium sp.
ACCAACCACAGGAATAATTGGTGACTGCACTGCTTGCATTCTTTGAATTTCAGTTTTCATTAGTATTCTGGCAAGGCTAGTTCATTAATTATTTTAGATTGATTCGGTTAACCCTTCAATAATATTCGGTTTTCCGGGATGGGATTTATACTACCAAAACAGCGGCAATCTACACTCGTAAATCTTTTACCAATTAGAGAAGATAATCTTGTTAACACAAAGGGCAAAGCAAGTAGAAAGTTAGCCATGCAAAAAACTATCGTAGAAAGCCTATATAACTGGTATCGTCAAACTATTCGCCATCCTAAATATCGCTGGTTAATAGTTATTGGTACATTGTTATATTTAGTTGGCCCTGTAGATATTTCTCCTGATGTATTTCCCATTGTAGGCTGGATTGATGACACTGTAGTTGCCACGTTATTAGTAACAGAAGTTTCGCAAATGTTACTAGAATCGCGGAAAAATAGCAAAAAACAAGAATCTAATTCTGACCCGACTACTATAAATGTAAATGCAGTTTCCAGCAACTAAGTAGCAACATTAATTTATCTTTGCCAGTGATACCCCCGGAGATGGAAAACTCGATCTTTCTGGGGGTATAAGATTAATTAAGGCGATCGCATCAAAATCAAAACATGAACACCATTAACACTCTCGAACGTCTTGCTACCCTCAACCGCATTCGCAAATACACCTACCTAATGGATAGCGCTTTTCGCATCCCCATTATTGGTTTTCGCTTTGGATTAGACCCCATTATTGGTTTAATTCCAGGTGCCGGAGATGTAGTCAGCACCGCCTTTTCTGCTTATTTAATTTATTTAGCTGCTCGCTTCCGCCTTCCCCCACAAATCTTTAGACAAATGATCCTTAATGTAGCATTAGAAGCAGCAGTAGGTACTGTACCTTTAGTAGGTGACTTATTCGATGCTTTCTATAAATCTAATATCCGCAACCTGGCACTTTTGGAGAAACATTTAGGCATTGATGATCCAGAAACAACTGAGCAAATTAATTCCATAGCTACTCAACCAAAAGAGCCAGCGCTAACAACTAAATAATCCTCTAAGCAGAGGTGAAATTAACGCCGACTTCGGAATAATTCACCTCTTTTTTTGTTTGTTATATGACTTACCACAACTCTATTTACCAATAGCCATTAAAACTACCAATAGAGCAAGATTTAAAAACCAGGGTGCGCTGACTACAAACCAAACAAAACTTACTATAACCATGATTCCAGCGCAAGCACAAAGAATCTCCTTAGTCGGGGGTTCCGCTCTTGCTTGGGAATAAGTCCAAACAGCAACAATTCCTAAAGTTAAAGAAACAAGTAAATTAATTAAAGACATAACGATTATTCCTTTGCCAGTCTCTTTTGGGATGTGACAAAACAATAGAATCAGCCAGAAGCCGATCTATTGGTTATTAACCTCTTCGTTAATTAAGTGAGTGCTAAAACTAGCTTCACCTATCTTAAAAAAATTGACATCCTGCATTCGGGTTATTCTAAAGGATGCAATTTCCTGAGAATACCAGGTAATACCAATACTCAGATCTTGCACAACTAGGAGGTGGAACCTCCCAAATCCTCGTTCCCAGGTTCAACCTGGGAACGAAAAATAGAGGCTCTGCCTCTTGGTGCAAGATCTGAGAATACAAGAAACCGGGTTTTTAGCTGCGGTGAGGTGTCAAACTTTTATAACTAGCAACTTGAGTTAATGGTAATTTGCTATTCAAAAACTACAGTTCTATTACCGTAAACTAATACACGATTTTGTAAATGAGCGCGAACTGCTCTTGCTAAAACTACTCTTTCTAAATCTTTACCTTTGCGAATTAAATCATTAACATCATCGCGGTGACTCACTTGCACCACATCCTGTTCAATAATTGGCCCTGCATCTAAATCGGCGGTGATATAATGGGCGGTAGCACCGATAATTTTCACCCCTCTTTGATAAGCTTGGTGATAAGGATTTGCGCCGACAAAGGCAGGTAAAAATGAGTGGTGAATATTAATAACTTTAGGAAATTTGCTGACAAAATCCTGGCTGAGAATTTGCATATATTTGGCTAGAACGACCAAATCTATTTGATATTTTTGTAATAGCTCTAATTGTTTGGCTTCTTGCTCAATTTTGTTATCTTTATTAATTGGGATATGATGATAATCTATGCCAAATTGAGCGGCTATTTCCTGTAAGTCAGGGTGATTACTAATAATTAAAGGAATTTCGGCAGCAAATTCTTTAGATCTGTATCGCCAAATTAAATCATATAAACAATGATCTTGCCGACTCACCCAAATGGCAATTTTGGGAACTGTATCCGAGAAATGTAACTGCCAGCTTGATTGTAGGGGTGCGGCGATCGCATTAAATGCTGGCCCAATTATTTCTTTTGGCAAGTTGAATCCTGCTAATTGCCATTCAATCCGCGTTAAAAATAGTCCGGCGGCAAAATCTGTATGCTGATCCGCATGGATAATATTGCCACCATTGGAGTAGATGAAGTTAGCAAATTTAGCTACTAATCCCTTTTGATCAGGACAAGAAATTAGCAATGTTGCAGTTGGGCCAGTCATAAGCTATTTAAAAAGTTAAAAATGGGGAATCATTACTTCAAAAGATACAATTGAAATTGCCACAACTAAATGATTTTTTAGCTTATTATCGGGATCGAGGATTCTTCTCTCTATCATCATCATCAAACGCATCGTCATCATCAAAACCCCAATCCTCGTCATCATCATTATTCTGTTGATTAGTTGGTGAAGATTCAGGGGTGTGATCTTCTTCCTCTGAATCCAAAGGGCGATAAGGCGGAGTAATTACCCGATATTCTGCATCATAAACGGATTCTGTTTTCCCTATTGCGGAATTGCTGGGGTTTTTGTAGCTGTATGAATAAACTGAACCGGAACGAGAACTAGTTGTT
>JBAVZX010000695.1:0-12796 GCA_049589015.1 Phormidium sp.
GCGATCGCTGTTCCTGCCAATCCCAGTCCAGCTGTCGATCTATTTTCGTTAAGTCCAGGTGAAAATATAACTGCTAAACCAATTGCTCCACCAATTCCTGCTAAAAAGCAAGGAGTTAAAGCTCGGATAAGTTCTGCTTGATTAGTTTTCATTGTTTACCTCAATCTGTTCACATATATCTTTCATCTATATGCAATCTAACTGTTGTTCCTCTCTATCTCCAATCTATAAATCTCATAATCGAGCACCAATAAAACTCATAAAAAAACTCATATAGCAAACCCTTGCTATTGATGTTTGACTAAATAATGACATTGAGATACACATTAAGTTATCTTGGTAAATAAAAGCCTACTTTGTCTATGATGAACCTTGATTGTATTCTGGAAACCGTTAACCGTAAACTGATTGAGAACCAGCATCCACCTCTCAATTTCGTAGAAGAACGGATTTTACGGGGGATTTGGGAGTATGAAACTTATAACGAGATTGCCGAAGAATCACGCTATAGTTCTGGTTACTTGACAAATGTTGCTGCTCCCGATTTGCGAAAAAGACTTTCGGTTTTAGTAAATCAGCGTGTGACTAAGAAAAACTGTCGGGCGCTGTTGGAAGCTTATATTACAGCACAAGATGGATTAGAGAAAAAGTTACCTCAACAATCCGCTACACAATTTTCTTTACATACTGACTTGGATAATTTACCTTGTTATCCTAATGGTGCAGTATCTCTCGATTCTCCATTTTATATTGCTCGTTCTCCCATTGAAGAGCAGATTTATGCAGAGATCAAGAAACCCGGATCTTTAGTCAGAATTAAAGCTCCTCAAGAGATGGGTAAAACGTCTTTGTTGTTGAGAGCTTTAGATTATGCTCAACGTCAAAAATATCGCACAGTTTACTTGAATTTACAACAGATCGATCGCGCCATCCTAAGTGATTTAAATCGCTTCTTGCGCTGGCTATCTACTAATGTCAGTTTGGAGTTAAATTTAGCGCCCAGACTTGATGATTACTGGGATGAAGATATGGGGAGTAAAGTTAGCTGCTCTCTCTATTTTCGTGGCTATTTATTAGAATCTATTGATTCTCCTGTGGTTTTAGTTTTGGATGAAGTGAATGAAATTTTTGAACATCCAAATGTAGCGAAGGATTTTTTACCTTTATTGCGATCGTGGTATGAAGAAGCCAAAAGATCGGCGATTTGGCAAAAACTGCGTTTGATTGTGGCTCATTCCACAGAAATCTATGTACCCTTGCAATTAACACAATCACCTTTTAATGTTGGGCTACCAATTCAGTTAACTAACTTTTCGGTAACAGAGGTAATGGAGTTAGCGCAACGTTACAAAATTAACTGGAAAACTGAAACAGAAGCTCAACAATTAATGTCTTTGGTAGGAGGACATCCCGCATTAGTTCATCAAGCAGTATATTATCTAAGTTCTGGTGAAATTACTTTCGAGCAATTACTGAAAAGCGCTCACACATCAACAGGAATCTATTCTCACCACTTACAACGTTTGCAAGCAAATTTAGCAGAACAGCCAGAATTAGCGATCGCTCTCCAAACTGTTATCAACGCTAAAGAACCTGTACAATTAGAATCAATTCCTGCTTACAAATTAAGTAGTATGGGGTTAATTAGATTAAAAGGAAATAAAGCTACTATCAACTGCCAATTGTATCGGCTATATTTTGAGAATCAGCGGGAAGAATAGTTGCTTTAGTTCTTAGGAGATAAACTTTGAAAACTGGTTCATTAACTGTTGTTGGTACAGGTATTCAATTAGTAGGTCATCTTACTTTAGCAGCGAAAGCTTGGATCGAACAAGCAGACAAAGTTTTGTTTGCAGTAGCCGATCCTGCTACTGCTAAATGGCTGCGATCGCTTAACCCAACAGCAGAGCCTTTACCTTACAATACCAATAACCAAAGACGCAGAGAAACCTATCAAGAAATGGTTGCACAAATTTTGATAGAAGTACGTCAAGAATTAAATGTTTGCGCTGTTTTTTATGGTCATCCAGGTGTCTTTGCTGATCCAGCACACGCAGCAATAAAACAGGCACGTCTAGAAGGTTTTCCAGCCCAAATGTTACCAGGAATTTCTGCTGAAGATTGCTTGTTTGCCGACCTTGGTTTAGATCCAGGTAAAAATGGATGCCAAAGTTTTGAAGCTACCGATTTTCTAATTCGACGACGGAAATTTGACACTACTAGTGCCTTAATTTTATGGCAAATTATGATGATAGGAAATGTTGGGTTTTATGAGCAAGCAGAATCTCCGTTACGGGGATTAACAGTGTTGACTGAAGTATTAGAAAGCTATTATGGTTCAGAGCATGAAGTAACAGTTTATGAAGCAGCAGTTTATTACCCTGTTTGTCAACCTATAATTCAAAAAATTCCCTTATTGAAGTTGCCAAATACTAAGATAACTCCTGTCTCTACGCTTTATATTCCACCAAAATATGTAGCACCTATAGATAGTGAAATGATGGCGCGGTTGGGTATGTTTTTGGAGGAAAAAATTGACAAAGAGTAATCAAGACAATTTAACTACATCGAATCAAGAGAACGAAAATGGTTCACCAGAGGCAAGAAAATTTGCTCAACAAGGAGAAACCGATCGCTTAATGAAACACTATGAGGAAGCGATCGCTAATTTTAACCGAGCGATCGCACTTAACCCTAATTATGCTTGGGCTATTGCCCATAGAGGAGAAGTTTTTCGGCTAATAGAATCCTATGAGAAAGCGATCGCTGATTTTAGTCATTCTCTATTATTAAAATCAAGCGCTTGGACACTGGCTCATCGAGGTGCAAGTTATTATAAATTAAAACATTACCAAAAAGCTTTGCTCGATCTAAATCAAGCGATCGACTTGCAGCCTAATTATCCTTGGGCGATCATCTACAAAATTAATATTTACATCCTCATGGAACGTTATGAAGAAGCATTAATTGATTTCGATCGGACAATTGCCTTGGATGACACAATTATTCCTAGTTGGTATGGTGAACGGGGACTATTACTAAGTTATCTTGGGCACTATGATGAGGCGATTTATTGTTGCGAAACAGGATGGCAAAAAAATCCAAATGACTACATTAGTTTGTATACCCTTGCAGTTATCAAAGCGCATTGCCAAGGGTTAGCAGCAGCGCAAGCAGAAATAGATAAAACTAGGCAAATATTAATAGCTCAAAATACTAAATCAGGGTGTGCTGGTGTTATTTATAGGTTGGGGGGTTTGGCTGCCATTCAAGGTAACTTGGAGCAAGCATTGAACTATTTGCAAACAGCGATTTCCTTAGACAATGAGCCGTTAGAATTAGCACGTCGAGATCTAGCTTGGTTAGAGTTGCGGCAAAATTCTCATTTTAAATTCTTAACTAAGAGGGAGAATTTTACTTGAAAGATTATCAGGAAAAATTGGCGATATTAAACAAGGTTATTGCAGAAAATCCTTATGATGTAGGAGCGATCGCTCGTCGAGGAGAAATCTATCGTTTAATGAAACAGTATGAGCTATCAATAGCTGATTTTAACTTAGCAATTAAACAAAATGCTAATTACTTTTGGGCGATCGCTCATCGGGGAGAAAGCTATAGATTGATGAAATGTTATCCCGAAGCTTTAGCTGATTTTAACTTAGCGATCGAATTGAATCATAACTATGCTTGGGCTTTTGCCCATCGGGGTGTAACTTATCGATTTATGGGAAAATCTTATTATGAAAATGCTTTGGCTGATTTTAACCAAGCAATTCAATTAGAGTCTAACTATGCTTGGGCGCTTGCTTATCGCGCTCGGATTTACGATTTACTTAGGCGTTATGAAGAAGCATTAGTTGATTTTGAACGAGCGATCGCACTCGATCAAACCTTATTTGATGATTGGCAAACTGAGCGAGGAATGTTATACAGTTATTGTGGGCGCTATTCGGAAGCGATCGCTTGTTGTCAAGAAGCTTTACAAATTAACCCAAACAACTGCTTTGCCTTATACAATATTGCTGTATTCAAAACTCGTTGGCAAGGGTTGACAAAAGCTCAATTAGATATCAACATTGCCAAGAGTGCATTACTTAGTTCCTTAAATAGTGAACTACTACGTGGAATTGCTCTTTATCGACTAGGAGGTTTAGCAGCTATAGAAAACAAGACAGAAGAAGCATTAAATTTTCTCCAAGAAGCAATCCTGCTTACTCAAGAAGCGATCGAATTTGCACCCCATGATATAGCTTGGCTTGAACTGCGCGATCATCCCCGGTTTCAACATTTAATTGCTGAACACACTTGAGAAAATTCAAATAAGTTAAAGGAGATACTAATGTTCAACAAAACAGAAATTCAGTGCCTAGCAAATAATTTAGTTTCTTGTACCTAAAATTTGTCAAAAATAAAAATAATTAATAGGAAATATAAGTTATGGGAAAAAGTCAAGAATACGCACAACAAGGCGAAACATATCGTTTGATGGCAACCAACTGTCAGACACCAAGCGAACCTCAAATGGTATTTCAGAGAGCGCAAGAGCTTCTTAAAGAGGCGCTCCAAGCCTTTAATTTGGCAATCGACTCTAATGAAAAATATGCCTGGGCTTATGCACATAGGGGTGCAACTTACCGCCTCTTAGGTTCTATGACAAACTTCATTCCTCAAGCAGAAGAAAACTATGGTAAAGCAGATGAAGACTTCAAGAAAGCTATTGAATTGAATTCTAAATATGCTTGGGCTTATGCTCAACAGGGTGAAAACTATTGCTGTTGGGCTTTAGATCTAGTAGATCTGAAAGGTTCCTATGTCGAAAAAGTCAAAGAAAACCTCAAAACTGCTATCAAAGCCTTTGACAAAGCTATTGAAATTAATCAAAATTATGCTTGGGCGTATGCTCATAGAGGTATGGCTTACCGTTTTTGTGGGCATGGATTGATTCGAGTGGGAGACGATTGTATTAGCAGCGAACAACCTAACTTCGATCGCGCGATCGCAGACCTAGAAAAAGCCATTAAGTTAAATAAAAAATATGCTTGGGCTTATGCTTATAAAGCCACAGTTCATAGAGAAAAAGCCTTTGCTTACAAATACAAACAGGATGACAAAGGAGAATCCGATGCCAACTTAATACAAAAAGAACAAGAACAATGGAAACTTGCATTTGATAATGTGCAGAAGGCTATATCAATTTTCCCAGGTATCTTTGATAAACCTTTGTTGCGGCATAATTCTGTTTTGTTTAACTATGAATATTCGGAAGAAATAGGTACAGAAATGCCGGAGACAAGACTTTTCCTCTTTCAGCCGCCGCCTTTAACATCAGGGTTTCAAGATAATATGCCCAATAAATATGAGCTTTATGCTAGAGCTATATCCAAAGTTTATACTCAGGGAGTAGATGCAGCCCAAGAAGAAATCAAAGCAGCGAGAGATGCTTATAGTCAGTGAATAGCCTCTATGGTGAAAGTTAATGTTGTTCTAGTACTTTAACAAGAGAAATCATGAATAACCTACTCGATTTTTTGACTGACATAGCCATAAATCCCAAAAAGCAAATAGCTTTTGCCCAACAACCAGATAAAATAATGGTTGCTGCTGGTTTATCGAAAGTAGAACAGGTGATAATTGAAAGCAAAAATAGTGAAGAAATTGCTGCCATATTTGCCGATCACTCTACTCCATTAGCTACTATTTGTGGAGATCCAACTCCAGAAGATCCCTTACCCGATCCCGATCCACCATCTGAGCCCGATCCAGAACCATTAGACATCTCCAAAAAAGCTTGTAGACTGAGACTTGCACCAAGAGGCAGAGCCTCTGTTTCTCGTTCCCAGGTTGTTTCTCGTTCCCAGGTTCAACCTGGGAACGAGGTAAAGGAGGTTCTACCTCCATTGCTGCAAGATCTCAGTGGAGACGTTATATATAACGTCTCTACAAGCTTTTCAAATAATGCACCTTTAATTTCTGGAGATGTCTATTAGAGTAACAAATTTGAGCTTTGATAACTGTTTATTAGGTGTGTTACTGCCTATAACGCACCTAATAAACTGAATGATATCAAAGACAATTAGTAAATAATTAAGCAGCTACTTTTTAACTAAATTGTATTTTCGCCGTAACCATAATCATAGCTTGAGGTTTTTTAAAATGACTTTCAACATTTTAGATTACAAAATTATTGAAGCTCTCCACACCAGTAAGAATTCTCTGGTTTATCGCGCACAAAGATTTGAAGATAATCAAAGTGTGATCCTAAAAATTCTCCAGCCACTCTATCCGCCACCGGAAAAAATAGCCCGATTCAAGCGGGAATATGAAACTACTAGAGATCTGAAAGTTTCAGGAGTGGTGAATGCTTACAGCCTAGAAAACGATCGCTCTCAGTGGGTGATGGTACTAGAAGATTTTGGCGGTGTATCTCTCGATCGCATCATCCGAAATAGACTACTCACTCTCACAGAGTTTTTACCCTTAGCAATTCAAATTACTAATATTATTTGTCAGTTACATGAACGAAAAATTACTCATAAAGACATTAATCCTTCTAATATTGTTCTGAATCCAACTAGTAAAGAACTTAAACTTATAGACTTTGGTATTTCAACAATCTTAACGCGAGAAAATCCCACCTTTCGCAATCCAAATTTATTAGAAGGAACTCTGGCGTATATTTCACCAGAACAAACAGGACGAATGAATCGAGACATCGATTACCGAACAGATTTTTATTCTTTAGGAATAACTTTTTATGAATTACTAACTGGCAAATTACCTTTTCCTGCACAAGATACACTAGAATTAGTACATTGTCATATTGCTAAACAACCAATCCCACCAAAAGAGCATCAGCCAGAAATTCCTGAAATTTTATCAGAAATAGTACTAAAATTAATGGCAAAGAATGCCGAAAACCGTTATCAATCTGCACAAGGATTGAAAGTAGATTTAGAAGAATGTCAGAGACAGTGGCAGCGAAAAAGTCAAATTGATACCTTTTTGTTAGCACAAAACGACGTTTCGGATAGATTTCAAATTCCGCAAAAATTATATGGACGAGAATGGGAAATTTCCACCTTAATGGCTGGCATTGAACGAGTAAGCCAAGGTATAACTGAACTAATGTTGATTTCGGGTTATTCAGGGATTGGTAAGTCAGCTTTAGTACAAGAAGTATATAAGCCGATAACCCGCCAGCGTGGTTACTTTATTGCCGGGAAGTTTGACCAATTTCAAAGTAGTATTCCTTACGCTTCAATTATTCAAGCCTTTCGCTCATTAGTGCAACAATTACTTACAGAAACTCAGGCAGCGATCGCCACTTGGCGAGAAAATATTCTAGCGGCTTTGGGTGCAAACGGTCAAGTAATTATCGAAGTTATTCCCGAAATAAAACTGATTATTGGCGAGCAACCAGCTATACCTGAGTTGCCACCAACAGAAGCGCAAAATCGATTTAATCTAGTCTTACAAAATTTTATTAAAGTATTTACTCAACCTCAACATCCCCTAGTAATTTTTTTAGATGATTTGCAATGGGCAGATGGAGCTTCTTTGCAATTGATTAAGCTTTTAATGACAGCAACGGATAGTCAATATCTATTTTTAATCGGAGCATATCGCGATAACGAAGTTAGTGCATTTCATCCTTTAATGCTAATGTTGGATGAAATAAAAAAGACTAAAACTACGGTAAATGAAGTTTCTCTTTTACCCTTAGCTTTGTCAGACATTACTGAATTGATTGGCGATCTGCTGCATTTAGAACCAAAAAATGTTGCACCACTGGCAAAATTGGTGCAAGCAAAGACTGGTGGAAACCCATTTTTTATAAATGAGTTTTTGAAATCTCTCTATGCTGAGGAATTACTTAATTTTAATTATAACCAAGGTTCATGGCAATGGGATTTAGAACAGATTCAAAGGCGAAAAATAACAGATAATGTAGTGGAATTAATGGTACATAAGGTGCAAAAGCTACCTCTAGAAACGCAAAAAGTTTTAAAATTTGCAGCTTGCCTTGGGAATCAATTTAACTTAGAAACATTAGCAGTTATTTATGAAAAGTCACCCCAAAAAACAGCTATTGATCTTTGGCAAGCGATCGCCCAAAGTTTTATCCTACCTTTGAGTGATGCCTACAAATTAATGGAACTAGATATACAAGGACTGTCAAAGCAGTTAGCAGCAGAATACAAGTTTACTCACGATCGAATCCAACAAGCAGTTTATTTATTAATACCTGAAGTCGATAAATATTCAGCGCATTTGCAAATAGGTCAACTCTTGCTACAGAATACTCCCCCAGACGAACTAGAATATAAGCTATTTGATATTGTTAATCAGTTGAATTTAGGTCGGAGTTTAATCGAGCAACAAACACAACGTTATGAATTAGCTAAATTAAATTTACAAGCTGGAAAGAAAGCTAAAGCTTCGACTGCTTATCAACCCGGATTCAACTATTTAAAAATTGCCTTAGAGTTATTGGATAAAGATAGCTGGTACAAACAGGATGAATTAACTTTAGAAATATATGTCGAAGCAGCCGAAGCTGCATACCTGATTTGTGACTTTGAGGTAATGGAGCAGTTAACGGAAATAGTTCTTAAACAAGCAAAAAGTTTACTAGATAAAGTTAAAGTATATGAGATTTGTATTCAAGCTTATATAGCACAAAACAAACACTTAGAAGCAGTTAAAATCGCGATCCAAGTACTAAAGTTATTTGATGTAATCTTTCCTGAACAACCGAATCAGGAAGATATTATGCTTGCTATACAGGAGACACAGTTGCTTTTGGCAGAAAGACAAATCGATGAATTGATCAATCTACCAGCAATGACAGATCCCATCAAATTAGCTGTCATGAAAATTACAACTATTGTGTGGAGTCCTGCCTACATTGCCATGACTGAATTAATTCCATTGATGGCGTGCCAACAAGTAAAATTTTCAATTGAATATGGTAATGCGCCTGAGTCTGCTTTTGCCTATGCAAATTACGGCTTTTTAATAACTGCCATCGGAAATATTGATACTGGCTATCAATTAGGTCAAGTAGCTTTACATTTATTACAACAGTTTAATGCCAAAAAACTCAAAGCCAAAACTTCTGTTCTTTGTGATTTCGTTAGACATTTGAAAACCCATCTTAGGGAAGTAAGGCAACCTCACTTAGAAGCTTATCAAAGTGGACTAGAAAGTGGAGATTTTGAATTTGCTTCCAGTGCGGCATTTTCTTACTGTGTAAGTTCATATTTAGTCGGTAACGAGTTGGTGGAACTGGAAAAAGAGATAATAAAGTATGGAAATGCGATCGCTAAATTCAAACAAGAAGCATACCTTAATTGGCATAACATATACTGGCAGTCTGTCTTAAACTTGCTAGGACAGGTAGAAAATCCTTGTCATTTAATAGGTGAAGTTTACAATGAAGAGAAAATGCTACCGCTTCATCTAGAAGTAAATGATAAAACTGCAATACTTCACTTATATATAAACAAACTTATCTTGAGTTATATATTTCAAGACTTTCAACTGGCAGTTGCAAATGCAGTTAAATTAGAAGCTTATATAGATCAAGCAGCAGCCACTTACTTTGGTGTACCGGGCTATTTTTATGATTCTCTAGCTCGATTAGCTGTTTTTCCTAATACCTCAGAAATAGAGCAAAAGCCCATTCTCGAAAAAGTTAATGTTAACCAACAAAAAATGCAAACTTGGGCAGATCATGCTCCAATGAATCATTTACATAAATTCTATTTAGTAGAAGCAGAACTTGCTCGTGTATTAGGTAAAGATAGTGATGCTAGAGAATATTACGATCGCGCCATTTCCCTAGCCCATGAAAACGAATATCTTAACGAAGAAGCCCTCGCTTATGAACTAGCAGCCCGATTTTATTTTGCCAAAAATCAAACCCATATTGCTCGTCATTACTTGCAAGATGCCCATTACACTTATCAGCGATGGGGTGCCAAAGCCAAGGTTAAAGACTTAGAAGCACGATACCCCCAGTTTTTAGCTAAAAATACCCTTACGTCTCCTATAAATTCCTCAAATACCGATTCAGGTCAAACTACATTTGGTACCTTAGATTTAAACAGCGTCCTCAAAGCATCCCAAGCTATTTCCTGTGAAATTGTTATGGAAAAACTCATGGAAAAGCTGGTAAAAATTCTTATAGAAAATGCTGGAGCACAAACAGGAGTTGTTATTTTATCCAAGCAAGACAAGCTATATATTGAGGCTACGGTGGATAAAAATCAGATAACCTTGTGCCAATCAATCCCAGTGGAAAACAGTCATGAATTGCCTAGATCTTTGATAAATTATGTGGAAAGAACTAAAAAAGAAGTAGTCTTAGCAGATGTAATTAAAGAGGGAATATTTATTGCCGATCCTTATATTATTAAAAATCGACCTAAGTCCATATTATGTACGCCAATCCTCTATCAAGGTCAACTCATCGGCTTGCTTTACTTAGAAAATAATCTTACCACTGGTGCGTTCACATCCGATCGAATCCAAGTTTTAAACCTTTTGTCATCTCAAGCAGCTATTTCTCTTAAAAATGCCCAAATGTACCAAGAAATGACGGCTCTCAATACCGATCTGAAGCGAGAAATTGCCGATCGCCAAAAAACCGAAAGAGCTTTGTCTGAAAGCGAGAAAAAGTTAGCTCAATTCTTGGAAGCTGTACCAGTAGGAATTTTTGTTGTTGAGCCTAATGGTAAACCTTACTATATTAATAAAACTGCACAAAAAATCATGCTTAAAGGAATTAAAAGCAAAGCTACACCTGCACAACTATCTCGGATTTATCAGGCTTATTTATCAGGGACAAATGAATTATACCCAGGAGAAAAACTACCAATTTTACGAGCATTAAAAGGTGAAACTACTACTGTTGATGATGTTGAGATTCACCAAGGAGATAAGGTTATCCCCTTGGAAGTTTCAGCTTCTCCGATTTATAATGAAAAAGGTAAAGTTATCTATGCTATAGCTGCTTTTAAAGACATCACCCAACGTAAACAAGCAGAAGCCGAACGGATTCAGTTCACCCAAGATTTACAGCAAGCAAAAGACGCTTTAGCAGAATCTAACCGCACCTTAGAACAAAAAGTTAACGAACGCACTCGCGAATTAACAGAAACTTTGGAAATTCTTAAAGCAACTCAAGCAAAATTAGAGTTGGAAAATGCTTTACTCAGGAGTGCAGAACAATCCTTTAGTTATGATTATCAAGTAGGCGGAAGTTTGCCAGTTGATGCTCCAACTTATGTAGTGCGATCGGCAGATCGTTACCTTTATAAAGCATTGCAACGTGGAGAGTTTTGTTATGTGTTGAATGCACGACAAATGGGTAAATCAAGCTTAATGGTACGAATGATGCACCATCTCCAACAAAAAGGGTTTATCTGTGCCGCTGTTGACATGACGCGCCTTGGTAGTGAAAATATTACTTCTGACCAATGGTATAAAGGATTAGCCGTAGAATTGTGGCAAAGTTTTGGTTTATTGGGAAAAGTTAATTTAAAAAGTTGGTGGAACGAACGACTTGACATTTCTCCCGTGCATCGTTTGAGTCGATTTATTGAAGAAGTGTTATTGGTAGAAGTGGGAATAGAAGATAATGCTACACCAAAAAAACTGGTAATTTTTATCGATGAAATTGATAGTATTTTAAGCTTAGATTTTTCAGTAGATGACTTTTTTGCCCTAATTCGATCCTGTTATAATCATCGAGGAATTAATCCAGAATATCAACGTTTAACTTTTGCTCTCTTTGGTGTGGCAACACCTTCGGATTTAATTACGCACTACCAAAGAACGCCATTTAATATAGGTCAAGCAATTCCCTTAAATGGTTTTCAATTAGACGAAGCGCAACCTTTACTTTATGGATTTACAGAAAAAGTTAGTAATCCGCAAACAGTGCTTAAGGAAGTTTTAAATTGGACAAATGGGCAACCTTTTTTAACGCAAAAAATTTGCCAGATGATCCGTAATTCTGCATCTCCTATACCGATAAATCAGGAAGCTGAATGGATTGAAAACTTGGTGCGAACAAATATTATAGAAAATTGGGAATCACAGGATGAACCTGAGCATTTACGAACTATTCGCGATCGCATCTTGAACAGCAAACTGCAACCTAACAAGCTACTAGAACTTTATCAACAAATTTTGCATCAAGGTGAAGTTGTCGCGGTTGATAGTCCAGAAGAAACAGAATTACTCTTGTCCGGGTTAATTATTAAACAGCATGGTTGTCTGAAAATTCAAAATTGCATTTATAAATTAGTCTTTAACAGTTTTGAGCAAAGGCAGGTTGGCTGATTAGTGGTAATGAAGACCAGACAATTAAAATTTGACAAAGGAGATAACCTCTAGAAAAGAGAGGATTGTTTAATTCTCTTGTAATTCTTCTAGCAAGTTTTGGGCATTAGTTTGGATGTATCCCAATACTGCTCGGTTAAGGGTAGGGGCGAAGCATTCGGGCGACAATTTATGTACTCAAACCTTAGATTTTTTGTCCGAATGCTTCGCCCTTCCAAAGACAAAAAATGCACAAAGCGAGCAGTATTGGGATGTATCCTACTTCTAAAAATGATTTTCCTTCAACCATTGTCATTAATTACACTAATAGGGCATAAGGCGGTGAAAATATGATACTTGATGTATGATATTTTCACCAATACTGTTATAATTTTTTCAGACTTAGATATCAAATGTTATCTTGGAAAAATGATGATTAAGTTCCAGTTTCCCCGCAGCATATTAC
>JBAVZX010000696.1:0-3817 GCA_049589015.1 Phormidium sp.
AAAAGCGAGTGCGGTATGAGTAAAAGTTTGTACGAAACTGATTATTTGAAATGGATTGAAACCACAGTAGCAAAGTTGCGACTGGGTGATTATTATCACATTGATTGGGAAAATTTAATTGAAGAAATTGAAGACATGGGAAGGAGTGAACGCAGGAGTTTTAAGAGTGATGTTGTGATTCTTTTAATGCACTTACTGAAATGGCAATATCAGCCAGAATTACGAAGTGGTAGCTGGAAAGGTAGTATTGTTGAACATCGTAGACGTATTAGAGAAGCTTTGAAAGATTCGCCTAGTCTTAAGCCTTTTTTAGCGGAGGTTTTTGCTGAATGTTATGTGGATGCGGTGGAACAAGCGAGTGCGGAAACTGGACTTTTTATGGAGGTATTTCCAGAGTTTTGTCCTTATAGTTTTGAGGAAGTTTTGAATGGGGAATTTTTGCCGGAATGAGCGATCGCACTATGCTCTTAGCTCAGTATGCCCAAAAACTTTTGTCAGCTAACACAACAGTTTTGATTTTTTGTGAATGAGATATTATGTTAGCTGGTGAGTGATACCAAATTAGGCTTAAATATCCCCGTTATTTTTTAGTCCGCGTAGGCGGACTTTGTTTGTGTAGTAGCGATTTCAATCGCCATAAGATATAGGGGGTAGCTTCAAGGTTGTTCGTAAATTATTGAGCGATCGGAGATTTGATAAATGACCAATCCTATCTTTGAAAAATTACTTACACTTTTAAACAAACTAGAACAAGAAAAGGTCAGCTACACTTTAGCGCACCATCGAGATGAAGCAATTATGGTGAGAGTGGCTGTACCTGGAGAAAGATGGGAAGTTGAATTTTTGAATGATGGATCAGTAGAAGTAGAAAAGTTTATTAGTCATGGGGAAATTGGGGGAGAAGAGGTGTTAGGAGAATTATTTTCTCGCTATTCGGAACAGAACGATTTACAGCTAATACAGAATTTTTAATGAGTAAGATTTCCGCTGTAAAAGGACAAGGAGTGTGGCAAAAAGTCCTCAGCAGCCAAAAAGATTTTATCCTATTACTCAGCGACATCGGACGAGTATATCTCACCTTTTCCATTCCCTATGACGTGGGGGAAAACCGCCCTTTTTGCTTATTTCGCTTGTTTCGGATATTTCACTTATAGCTTTGTAGTGTTATAGTAGAATTGACTTTTATTTCCGAAAAATACACATCACAAAAGATATTTATTATGCTGAAGCAAAAAGTGTCGCTTGAGTCAGTTTTTCTTGAAGAACAAGATAGAGAATCAATAGCGCAGTTAGAGCAAATTATCAGCCTTGAATCTTCACAAGCAAAGTTAGTCGGAAGCAACGGAAAAGAAGTTAAAATTCCAGATTCTATCTATCAAATGCTGCGCGATATTGTTAGCTTAATGGCATCAGGTCAGCGCGTTTCTATAGTCTCCCATAATTGCCAACTGACAACACAAGAAGCGGCTGAAATTCTCAATGTATCGAGACCATTTTTAATCAAGTTACTAGAAAGCGGAGAGATTCCTTACATCAAAGTTGGTTCCCATCGAAGGGTGATTTTCCAAGATTTAATGACCTATAAAGAACGGCGAAAAGTTAAGCGTCAAAAGGGTTTAAACGAACTAACTCAATTTCTGCAAGATGAGGGTTTTTACGAGGAAGAAGTCAGCGATATAGAGCAGTAAAATGGTATTTTCTTCTGTTGTTCTAGATTCCTGCGTTATCTTTCCGATGCCTCTATGCGATACGCTACTGCGTGCTGCTGAAGCTGAACTTTACTGCGTTTATTTTTCTCAGGAAATTCTTGATGGTGCTACTCGCAATCTTGTCAATAAAAAGCGAATGACGGAACAGAAAGCAGCGCGTTTTCAGCAAATGATCAAAAACACTTTTCCTGAAGCAATGGTGGAAGTACCTGAAGAAATCGTGGCGACGATGACAAATCATCCAGGCGATCGCCATGTTTTAGCTGCTGCTATAGTTACAAAAGCTGAGGTAATTGTCACTGATAATCTTAAACATTTCCCACAAGAAGCTTTAGAACCTTATGGAATTGAAGCACAACACCCAGATGTATTTTTAACTCAACTTTTCGATCAAGATCCAGAATCAATGGTTGAGGTAATTTGGCAGCAAGCTAACGCTTTAAAAAACCCTCCTCAAACTGTTACCGAACTTCTTGATAGATTAGAAAAAAATAATAGAGTACCATCATTTGTCAGTAAAGTTCGTTTTTACATAAGTTCAGGCTGAAATTTTTTATGAATTACACGATTTAGGTAAGAACGTACATCAAAGCGATCGCATTTCGATATACCTTGCAATAACGCTTGTTTTATTTGATTTTGCGATGCTGTTAACTGGGATTGAGTTTCGGTTAATTGTGATTGAGTTTCGGTTAACTCTGACTGAGTTAGAGTTAGTCTAGCGGCTAATTCTTCAACTGTGGGAATAACATTTCCTTCAGCATCACACCAACGCAACCAAGTAGCATTAGCACTTTCAAAAATGCCTTGCCAAAGAGTTAAACCTAAACCTACTAAAGGGAACCAAAGGTCTGTTTTTGGTACATAACGTCCAGCTTGTAATTGAAAGATTTGTAAGGGGGAATCGCTCAATTCACCTAAAGGATCGTAAACTACATAATACATCACACCCATTCGGGCATAATCGGTGAATTTGCTACCCAGTTCGTTACCGGGAGTTTGCGAAACTATTTCAATGACAATTTCAGGAGGTTTGCCAAATTCCCAGAGTAAATAGGAACGGATATTTCGGTTTAACCAATCATCTGGAATGGTGACATTTAAGCTGAGGAATACATCAGGAACTATTGCGGGAAGGCGGGAATTGCGGAAGATTCCTACGTTAGCAGCTACGATAAATGGAATACCATCATTTAACTGATAACTAGAGAGAACTTCTGTGAGAAGCCGCTGTTGTTTTTCGTTAATGAAACTATCCAAGGGAGTATCGTCTTCCTGTACGATTTTGCTATTATCTGGGTATTGACTGGGGTCAAGAATCAGAGGCTCAGACATGGCTGGTTTGGGGATGATTTGATAATAGTGGAGAATGGCGATCGCAACATCTTTATTAGTTCATCAATTTGATTATGGCAAAATTTTACTCCTGATTCCCTGAATTTATTTCAACTAAGTAACGCTTTTTCTACTAAAACTAAGCAACTGAAGCGGTTCAAAAAAAGCTTTTTTGGTAGTCATACCCGATATCATATACAATTAAAATTGTCAAACTCAGCCATAAATCGTTTACACAACTTTACTTTTTTGCTTCAGCTTTATTTAGGGTCAAATCCTGAAATTTTGCTGAAGCCTCTACGCAATCATCAGCAGTTTGACTATAACTATATTATGGGATATTTTTTACTATTAATTAGAAGTATAAATTAAACAAAAATATCATATTTTTTAGTTTAGTGAAAAAAGCCTTTTTAGTCAATCCCTCTCAAACGACCTAAACTCGTAAAATTATTGAGAATTAATTTTAGCCAAATTGTCATGATTTCGTGATGTACTTAAAAAATCCTCATGGATAGTGAAAAAACGAAAAGCAGTTATTATAATTAAGAAAAAACTCAGCAGACAAGCAAACTTTTCGCTGAAGTTTGGGTAAAATTTAACTATTATATGTTTGATTTAGAAAGTACTGCTTGCTTACTGATAGCCAATGTTTCAAACAACTCGCCGCCGTTTAGCTATTTGGTACGCCGCTGTTACTGCTGTGTTATTACTATTATTTGCTACAGGCGTTTATCTTTATGTTCGTAACACTTTAGTAGAAAGAGTTGATG
>JBAVZX010000697.1:0-7249 GCA_049589015.1 Phormidium sp.
TGATTACCTATTTGTCCTAATGTTCTGGCCTCTCGTTCAAATAACTCGCGGGCCATTTGAAAAATGTGAGGTGCGGTAGCCGTTGGACGCAGTTGCTTAATTACGCAACAGGGTTCTCCCGGCAATAATTGATCTGTAGCTAAAAATGTAGCTCCGAAGCCACCCTGACCCAGAGGTTTGAGTACACAATAGCGATCGCGCAGCATGAGTTGTGAACCACAAGCTTGGCAATTTTCTACGTGGTCTGGGTTTTCTGGATTAGGACAGGCTGGATTTAAGCAATAGCTCATTCAGCTTCACTCGCAAAGAGGATCTTTCAGTATTTTTTGAGCGCCCTATGTTTATTATCCGGGCTAAAATCAACAATTACAGTGTTATGTATGCAATAAATCAATTAAAGAGTTGATTAAGCAACATCTAATTCTGTAAAGTGTTCTTTAATTCTTCTACATTCACCCCCTGTTAAATTACATAAAATCTAACCTATACATAGTTAGATTACCCAGTGTCAGTGGAAAAGTAACAAATCAATTACTTAATAATCGATAATAAAGCTAAAAATGATACTTCCATCTTAACTAAGATGGATAATTCTTTGGTACATAGGCAAGTCTGAGCTTATCACATATTTAGATACAGAGGTAGTATCAAGCCTGCCAATTGATGATAAAATCTCGAATACTGCTAAGTATCACCATTGCAGATACTCTTTATTGTAATTCGCCATCTAGTTAGGTAGTTTTACGTAATATTGTTGACGAGGTAAGGAGTTATCATTTCAGGCGGTATGGAAAATACGTTGTCGGCAAATGATTACCTCTTAGTGTGGGAGGTGTAGCGGGATTCCTCTTGGTTGATTTAAGATAGACAGTCTGACAATGGTAAAGGCATTTTAGCAATGCGTATCTCTCTGAACTGGTTGCGGGAACTGGTAGATTTCACCATTACCCCGGAAGATTTAGCCCACAAGCTGACTATGGCTGGGTTTGAAGTAGAAGACATTGAAGACCGTCGCACTTGGGCTGATGGTGTGGTAGTGGGTAAGGTACTGAGTTGTCAACCCCACCCCAACGCCGATAAGCTGAGAGTTTGCGAGGTGGATATTGGCACAGGCACACTTTTAAATATTGTCTGTGGAGCAGCTAATGTCAAGGCCGAGTTATATGTGCCAGTTGCGACTATTGGCACATACTTGCCGAAGGTGGATTTGAAGTTGCGATCGACTAAGTTGCGGGGTGTGCGATCGGAAGGAATGATTTGCTCTTTGGCAGAATTAGGGCTAGAAAAAGAATCATCGGGAATTCATTGTTTTGCCCCGGAAATTGTGCAATTGGGCAGTGATGTTCGCCCACTTTTAGGTTTAGATGATGTGATTCTGGACTTGACAGCAACCGCCAATCGTGCTGATGCTTTAAGTATGATTGGGGTAGCGCGAGAAGTCGCGGCTTTAACTGGGGCAACTCTGAAATTACCAGAAGTTCCCGAAGTTAAAATTCCTGGGGGCAACAAAGAGGTTTTAAGTTTAAAGATTGAAGAACCCCAAGCTTGTCCTGCTTATATTGGTACGGTAATTGAAAATATCAAAATTAGTTCTTCCCCAGATTGGTTACAACAAAGATTACAAGGGGCAGGAATTAGACCAATTAATAATGTGGTTGATATTACCAATTACGTGCTTTTGGAATGGGGACAACCGTTACACGCTTTCGATCGCCAACGTTTGCAAACTGTCACGGGGAAAGATTCTCTAATTATGGGAGTTCGCTTGGCTAAAACTGGCGAATCTTTCAAAACATTAGATGGACAAACGCGCAATTTACAACCGCAAACTCTGTTAATTACTGCTAACGATCAACCAGTAGCTTTAGCTGGGGTAATGGGTGGTGAAGAAACCGAAGTTTCCGATCAAACCCAAAGTTTAATGTTGGAAGCGGCATTATTTGATCCGATGGCAATTCGCCGTTCTGCACGCAGTTTGGGAATGCGAACTGAAGCTTCGGGACGTTACGAAAGAGGCGTAAATCAGGCAGAATTAGAATTAGCTTGTCGCCGTGCGATCGCGTTAATTTCTGAATTAGCTGGTGGGGTCCCAGTAGCACAGGAAATTTCCGATAATCGTCCTAATCAATCTGCTTGGACAAGATCGATCGAACTACGTCTTGATAGAGTAAATCAAGTTTTAGGCCCGATAGATTTAGGCGAAGAACTTGGGGAATTACAACCAAAAGATATTCGCCCTATTCTCACATCTTTGGGCTGTGAAATTAATACCACTGAAGATGAAGGAGTTTGGTTAGTTACAGTACCACCTTACCGTTATCGAGATTTAGAACGGGAAATTGATTTAATTGAAGAAATTGCCCGTCTTTATGGTTACGATAATTTCTGTATAGAATTACCCGAAGAAACCGAAGCAGGGTATCTTTCAACTGACCAATTTTTAACTCGAAAACTGCGAGAAGCGTTGCGAGGTGCCGGGTTAACAGAATTAGTCCATTACTCTTTGGGTAAACCAGAAGGAAATGCACAAATCAAACTGCGTAACCCAATGTTTAGCGAATATTCAGCTTTACGCACTGATTTAATTTCGGGATTAATTGACAGTTTCCAATATAACTTAGAACAAGGAAATGGCGCTTTAAATGGTTTTGAAATAGGGCGCATTTTCTGGAATGAAGAAGATGGTTTAATGGAGGCTGATTCTTTAGCAGGAATTATCGGGGGCGATCCGAAAAAAGGTCGTTGGGTGAATTCGGGAAGGGAAGAACCAATGACTTGGTATGAGGCTAAAGGTGTTTTAGAAAGTGTGTTTCAACAGTTAAGAATTACTGTTGAATATCAACCAGATTGCCGTGATTCTCGCTTGCATCCCGGACGAACTGCTTCTTTGTGGGTACAAGGCGATCGCTTGGGTACTTTCGGTCAACTTCATCCCCAATTACGTCAAGAAAGAGGTCTTCCTGATGCAGTTTATCTGTTTGAATTAGACCTGGATGTATTACTAGATCAGATGGATCAAGATGAAATTCTGACTCCAGTTTTAAAACCCTATTCTAGTTATCCAGCATCCGATCGCGATCTTGCTTTCTTTGCACCCACTAAAGTTTCTGTCGCAGAAATTGAACGGGTAATGGCAAAAGCTGCTGGTACTTTATTAGAATCAGTGGAATTGTTCGATCAATATTTGGGCGAAAATGTCCCGGAAGGACAACGCAGTTTAGCATTTCGGTTAATTTATCGGGCGGGCGATCGCACTCTCACAGAAGATGATATCGAATCTGTACATCAACAAGTGCGGGAAGCTTTAACCGAAAAATTCCATCTCACCCTCAGAAGTTAGGGCTTTTGGTAGTTGGTAGTTGGTAATTTTTTATCGCTACCTTCTCCAACTATAAACATTTTTTAAACATATAATTAGACAGGATATGATTTCTCGAAAATTTACATTATGCCAAAATACGTGATGTGGGGAAGTTATTGTCAGGATGTTCTGGAAAAAAGAACACCATTACGACAAGCGCATTTAGATGGTTTAGCCGCACAAAAAGAGTCGGGTGTTTTAATTACCATTGGCCCTACTCAAGACTTAACAAAAGTCTTTGCCATTTACGAAGCAGCGAACGAAACTACCGTTCGTCAGTTAGTTGAAAATGACCCTTATTGGCAAAACGGTATTTGGACAGAATACGAAGTTAAGGAGTGGATTCAAGCAATTTAGTCATTTGTCATTGGTCATTTGTCATTGGGAGAAAGAGAGATTTAAAGTTAACTTTCTATCCACTAATGACCAACGACAAAGGATAAATTGTTCGTAGTAGCGACTTCAGTCGTATTCCGTATAGTGGAACACTGAAGTGTTCACAACGAACTGTTCGTAGTAGCGACTTCAGTCGTACATTCCGCATAGTGGAACACTGAAAACGGACAATTTAAAAAGGAATATCATCCACATCTGGTGGATTTACTGGTGTTGCTGGTTTTGGTGTAGATGTGGTAGTAACAGCCGGAAGAGGTGGATCATTTACTTCGGGAATAGTGGCAGTATTTGTAGCAGAAGCAGTAGCAAAAGACGGACTGGTTTTAGTTGCTACATTGCTGGAATGATAAGATTCTTGATTACTATTTGTAGCTTGGCTTCTGGCAGTTGTTGTTCCTGGTGTTGCCGTAGCAAAACTGTCACTAGCACCTAAATAATGAACTTTTTGGGCTGTTAATTCTGCACGTTTTTCTTTGAAACCTTCTGGTTTACGTTCGTAGGTGATCATCCCCAAACGTCCTTCAATAACTACCTGCAAACCACGGTGACAGCGTTCGTGAATTTCTGTGGCTAAATTTCCCCAACCGATTACTTTTAAGTTAGCTGGAGGATCATCAGGTTTAAAACCAGGAAACTGGACTAACATCTCAGCAACGGCAAGATTATCAGGAGTATATCGCAGTTGAGGATCTTGTACGACCTCGGCCATTAAAATGCAGCTGTTCATAACTAAAATTTGAGTGATGGTTGTTGGAGTTACTCGGCATTATTTATATTTTACAACTTTTTTGGTTGCTCTAATTGGTAATTGATAATTCTCCGGCAAATTTTACCAATTACCAATTAGCACTTAACTATTTAATGGCTTGTTCTCGTTGTTCTTTGTCAACAAAGTTCTGCACTTTAAAGCGGTATTCTTTGAGGGTACGGTCTACCCAAGTGCGATCGCTACTGTTCACGAAAATATGCACTAATGGTTCGCCAGCATCGGGTAAAAGTAATACCCAACTATCATCAGTTAATGAGCAAATTTTCACCCCATCAATTAATTCTAAAGAGTCAGCAGGATGAGTTTCTACTAAATAGCGCATTAATGCTCCTTTAACTGTCCAAGGGCAACGCACTGATTGGTTTCTATGGTAAACTAGGGGCAGGTCTTCGCGAATTGTGCCGAGCGATCGCTCTTGAATTGTTAACATTTCAATCAACTTAGCAATGCAGAACATCGCATCAAATCCCGGATGTAATTGCGGGAAAATAAATCCCATTTCTGCGGAACCACCTAACACGACATGAGAATTAGTTTGACAAGCTTCCATTAAAGCACTGGGATTAGCTTTAGTCCGCACTACTTTGCCATCATGTCGTCGGGCAATTTGTTCTATGGCACTTGAAGTATCCACAGGAACTACTACTGTTCCTCTCGGATTAGCTGTGAGGATCATATCTACCATTAAAGCAGTTAACAATTCCCCGCGAATTGGTGTACCACTTTCATCAACTAAAATTAACTGTTCACCATTCCCCGATACTTGTACCCCAAAATTAGCTTTTAATGCCTCTACCACATGACCGAGTTGATGTAATAATGCTTCTCTTTCCACTGCGGAAACAGCTGTTTGATTCAGAGAAGCATTTAATACTACCGCATCACAACCAAACTTCGCTAATAATTGCGGCAATACTGCTCCAGAAACCGCATAAACATAGTCAATAACTACTTTGGAATTACTATGGCGAATTGCTTGGGTTGTCAGGTGTTTTTCAAAACTAGTGCTGTAAATATCCATCACCTGACTCGGATAAGCCATATTGCCAATTTCATCAATTTGCGCCCTGCGTAAATCTTCCTTAAAATATGCTCCTTCAATTTTCTTTTCTTGGGATTTGGAAATATTAATTCCTTTCAAATCTACGAACTCAATCAAAATATGATCGGGAAGTTCGGGATGTATTCTAATATGAACTCCACCGACTACTGGCAAAGTAGAAATTACTGTGCGAGTAATCGGAATCGCTGTAGCTTCCAAGTTCTGCACATGAACACCCACTGACATTAAACCTGCAATAAAAGAACGAGAAACCATGCGGGCGATACTACGTTGATCGCGGGAAACAGCTACTTGTGATCCAGGTTTTAAAGTGGAACCGTAAGCTGCACCTAATTTGACAGCAAATTCTGGAGTAATATCAATGTTGGCTAATCCCGAAACGCCTCTTTGACCGAATAGATTCCGGGTGGCTCTTTGTCCCCAAATTAAGTTAATGTTTAAGGTTGCGCCGGATTCAATTTGTTTGCTAGGCCAAACCCGGACACCTGGGTTAACTAAACTTTCTTCTCCTACTGTGGACAGGGAACCAACGACTGCGCCTTCTAAAACTTGGGCGCGACGGTCTACTCTTGTACCTCTGGCAAGTACGCAAGCACTCAGTTGGGCTTCATCACCGACTATTGCACCATTCCAAATTATCGGGCGTTTTAAGTTGGCTTCAGCACCAATAGTTACTTTGTCGCCAATTACGGTTCCGGCTTCTATTTGTACTCTAGGCCCAATGCGGCAGTTATCTCCGATTAAGACTGGTGCTTCTATTTCGGCAGTGGGGTCAATGTAGGTATTTTGTCCGATCCAAATTCCTGATTCTCCGATGTAAGGAGATCGCTCATCGTAAGCTTTTTCTAATTTAACTTTGCCACATAATCCATCGTATTGTGCTTCCCGATAAGCATCTAAGTGACCCACATCGCACCAGTAACCTTCGGCAATATAGCCATACATTGGTATTCCTTTATCCAGCAACAAGGGAAATAAATCTTTGGAAAAGTCACTTTCTTGGTTGGCTGGCAAAAAGTCTAAAACTTCTGGTTCTAGAATGTAGATCCCGGTGTTAACTGTATCGGAAAAAATTTCACTGGTAGAGGGTTTTTCTAAGAATCGTTTGATCTGTCCATTTTCATCTGTAATTACTACACCAAATTCGACCGGATTAGGCACGCGAGTTAGGACTATGGTAGCTTTTGATTGATGCCTTTTATGGAAGTGAATGGCGGCGCTTAAGTCGAAGTCAGTAATACAATCACCGCTGATTACTAGAAATGTTTTGTCCAAAAGTTCGGCAATATTTTTGACGCAACCTGCGGTTCCTAAAGGTTGTTCTTCTTCTACTGCGTAGGTCATTTGTACGCCAAAATCACTCCCGTCATGAAAGTAATCGCGAATTACGTCTGGTAGATAATGTAATGTGGCAATTACTTCTGTAATTCGATGTCTTTTCAATAAGTTGATGATGTGTTCTGCGATCGGTCTATTGAGTATCGGAACCATTGGTTTGGGGAGATCGCAGGTTAGCGGTCTTAATCTCGTTCCCGATCCGCCAGCCATTAGCACTGCCCGCATAAGTCCTCCTATTTTATCTTCTTATTTACTGCTTAGAAATTAGGGCGGGTTGAGTGATAGTTAGGTTTCCCCACTAAAACTTTGATTTACTTTGCCC
>JBAVZX010000698.1:0-3240 GCA_049589015.1 Phormidium sp.
GTCTAACATAACGACCTTTCTGATTTTCAATACTAGCAACAGACAGATTATTGGCAATAGCAAAGCTACTTTGAACATAACCGATCGCACCATCAATTCGGCGCACCTCTCCCGCTATTCCACCATCTTCAGGAAAAGCAGAATATACCTGAAATCCCCAATTTGGATTTCTACTAGCTTGAATTTTTCCCTGAGTAATTTTGTTGAGATATTTACTCAGAATAAAGCTAGTAGCACAGTTGCCAGAACAAACTACCACTTGAATTTTTTGATTGGGAAAACTAGCATCAATCTGTTGCCAATTATTAATTTGACCTGTGAAGATTTTCGCCAGTTGTTCGCGAGATAATTTGACTTGTTTAGTCACACTTTGCAGGTTATAAACAATTGCTAATGCACCTCCCCCTGTGGGCACCATTAACAAACCATCTTCCATTTGATTTTGTTCAATTGGAGTAGGAATTAAACTACTTCCGCCAAAGTCGATCGCCTTTCTCGCAAATAACCGAATCCCACCACCACTGCCAATAGTAGTGTATTTAAACCTTTCTCCGGTTTGCTGTTCGTATTCTTTGCTATAACGTTGATAAAGAGGTTCAGCAAAAGAATCACCACCGCCTCTAAGTTGCGCCCAAGCTGCATAAGTGGTAAAAGAAAGTGTGGTTATTGTTAATGTGGCAGTTAACATTTTCTGCCAGTTATTGATGGTAAATGTCTTCATGAGTATCTTGATTAAGTAAGGTTGGATAGCGATTAGAAATTACGGCTACATAAGCAAAACTCTTGATTTTTGATTAGTCCGCGTAGGCGGACTTGGTTTGTGCAACCCCAGAATTTTATTCTGAGGGCTAGTGATTTGCTAAATATTGATTTTTTTTCGGTAAATGATGACTTTACTACCATCAGGAGCAATTTCTAACCAAAAATCCTTCAGGACAAATTGATAGAAAAGTTCACCAAGACGGGTACTCCGCCAAGTGCTGATAACTTGGTCATTTGGTGCCCATCTTTTGAAAGCTTTTGCAGCAATTTCAGGAACTCCACTGGGATCTATTTGCTCGTCAACTTGAACAATAGTGCCATTGGGAGTAACTTGTACTTCGACTTCAAAACCTTGTTGGTTTTTACCTCTGAGTATGTAGATTAACGAACCATCTGACTTCAGTTCAATTCTGGCTTGGTTAAATTCAGCATTTGTCGCGGTTTTTGCGGAAGAAATTGCTATAGGTGATACTTCTTCCAGGGGAATTTTTCGGACTATTCCTCCTAGATTTTGGGCTATTAATATGTTTTCTTTCTCAATCTTTGATTGAGCTTGAACATTACAGGGATAGATAGAAGCGGCAGAAATTGCTATACCTGTAATGACTAATATGCTTTGCCAAGTCTTTGTGTGGAACATCATAGTTTTTTTTAGTTGGTTGGTGTTTTTTGGACAGTATGAGTGAGCAATTCATTTTGAGAACTTATCTTTGATTTGAGCAAACAAAGCATCAGGAATCGCCTGTTCCTTTAAGTGAACAAAATTATACTTTTTCTATAAATAAGGAACTCTGATTATTGCGTGAGTAACCATTATTTGTTATTTTTTATAATAAGGGCTAATGGCTCAGTTATATATTAACATTTGTTTAAATAATTATATCCCGACTTCTTGAAGAAGTCGGGATATATCAGTGGGAAAATATAAGATGAAGAAATTTTAATTTCTTCCGATAATAATCGGCAGCGTTCACTTCAAACTTGCCAATGCAATCTTTGAATCCTGAGAGGAAGCTTCACTAACCATCCCTGAATATTCCCCGTTATAGTTGGTAAATCCAGAGGATGCTCTGCGAATCTTAGATAGACGAATTTGCCAATCGGAAACTTCTTCGTAGGTAAGATGATGAGTATTGGAAGTTGTTGTCCATACTCCCCAAAGACAGCTGTCTTCAAACTGTAACAGTCTAGCCTTACGTAAGTTTTCGGCTTGTCCAGTTCCGGGTAGGGGAATAATGCTGTAGCAAGAAGTCTGAAATTCCAGTTGCGGGTTAATCTCTACTAGTTCATCTACCAGGTCTGCGATCGCTTCCTCAAGACGTAACAAGTCCTCATGGTCATCATCAGGTAGCCCAATAATGATGCCATAACCAATCACAGGTACACCAGTTCTGACTACAGATTTCATCAACTCACAATGCTCTTGCCAAGGTAGGAGCTTTTTGTAGGCTTCTCGTCCAAAAACTGGACGTTCGGCAGGGATATAAGCCAAAGGACAACCAACTTTGCCATCCCAGCCAAACAGTGCTTCAATCAGTTCTTCATCAGGTCTAAGGTCGGTACTTTCGTAGTTACGCCCAGCACCGAGAGTCGTTTTCCTCAGTTCTAAACCATTGGGCCACATGAGAGTTATTCCCATCTCCCGCGCCCCATTGGTAATTTCGATGATCTCTTGTCGCCCTTCGGGAAAGAGTCCGCGAGCGAGGAATTGATCGGACCCGATATTAATCGATCGCGCCCCCGCTTCTTTCTGGATCTCCAACCATTTCAGGGTTGTTTCTGGGGACATTCTCCGAAAGCCAGTGCCGTAGGTGGGTGTCATGCAAAAGTCACAGGTGCGATCGCAACCAATATCCGCTACTACCGAACCGACTGGCACAAATCCTTGGACATTGGGAAGTGTGCCTAAACAATCTCGTGCCACCTCTACTGAAGGTAGTGCCCACTCATCTGGAGTTTTGGCTTTAGTCTTCTTGGGATATTGTTTACCATCTGGGAGAATCACACCCGTGAGTTCTTCTCTAGGGATTCTTCCCAACACATAGTCAAAAATAGCCCAATTTGCTGCCCCTGATTTATCCTGAACAACTGCTGCTGCACCAGCCTTCAAGTAGTGGTGCGGTTCAGCGAAAGCATCCGAGCCCCCAACAACAACGGGACGACCCCCCTTAGCCAGATGCTCAATCAGCATACAGCTAACTTGACGATCTTGGGAGAAATTAATTGTAACTCCCCAAGCATCGAATGCGTGAGGATCGAGAGCCGAAATGTTACCTCCTACATAAGTTTTCTGTAGAGTCATCCCTTTCCAGAAAACTTGCCCAAATTCTTTACTATAATCACCATCTCTAAGGTTGACCAATTGTGCGTCAAATCCCCCTGCTTGCAAGTCAGGTATCAAAACTTGCTTGCTGATTAAAGAACGATTTCTGTACAAAGAAGTCCAATTATTGCCTTCAGAATCGAATAGTCCTGTTG
>JBAVZX010000699.1:0-5467 GCA_049589015.1 Phormidium sp.
TAAATTTCTATGTTGAAAAGGATGGATAAAGTTAGCATAAAATGAAGCCGCAATTGTATGAGATGGCTTATATGGATTCAAACGACGATTATTCTGGTCATAAGCTTTATTTGACAGTTCGCCATTGCCGCTGCGTCGTCTAGCTCCATGCTCTTTAGGGACATCTGCACTTGATTCACCCCAGCGAATATGCCGAAAACGTTCTACTAACCGCTCAGAATGTTCCATTGCAACATGGTTATAAAGTGTGTTACTACCGCTTCTAACCCAAACTTGGTAATTATTCTGAGGTTCTAAACAATAGGACTGCTCTTCGCTGCCTTCTCGTGCATTGAGTTCTGGTAAGTCTGATATTGCTTCCCATAAAGTTAGTGCAGGTATAATATTCGCATTATCAAAAACTGATAATTGAAACTTACTTAAATGTAACAACTCTAAAGAGTGAGTTTTTTTAGGAATACCTAATTCCTTACCCATCTTGTTACCAACAATAAAAATACGTTCTCTAATCTGTGGAACACCATATTCAGCAGCATTTAAGCTCCATACCTCTACAAAATAACCAATATCTTGAAAGGTTTTCTTGATGATGTCTATAACCTTGAAACCTTCTGAACTTTTCCGTGATAGTAATCCCTTTACGTTTTCCATCACAAACGCTTTGGGTTCAAGAACTTTTATCCATTGAGCAAAATTGGTAAATAAACTATTTCTAGGGTCTTTGGGATCTTTTTTAGCAGGTCCGGCAACACTAAATCCTTGACATGGAGGCCCACCAATGATTATGTCAGGTCTAAAAATGCAGATTTCCTTAATGCTACTTTCTTTATTAAAATCACAGATATCATTTTGAATAACTGTGATATTGGGACGGTTGTAGCGCAATGTATCGCAAGCCCATGCGTCAATCTCGACCGAAAGAGGTACGGAGAAGCCTGCCATTTCAAAACCTAAACCAAAGCCTCCAGCCCCAGCAAACAAATCGATAGCAGTAGCTTGTTCTCCCCACACCATAGGCTTTGATTGTACTTAAATTATCTCAGTCTAAACAAATCAGTATGATACGTTCGTATCTTTTTGTCAAGAGTATCTAGCTTCTCTGCTAACCTTTGAATCCCAGCCACGCCACCTAACACTGCGTTGGTGCGGACGGAACAGAGGTTATCTGCCGCTGCACAACTGCACCGTTGATCAGTTTCAGATAGCTTGGGAGGGGGTACAGGTTGATAATAATCTATGCGAAAATCATAGCTGCCGCGATCGTAAACATCAAGCAAAATCATGGGATTTCAGAGTTTAGATTGTTTAATTCACTTGCTACCTGCTGTAATAATTTTAATCCTTGCAGGGAACCTTTAATCAAGTTAAATGCTGCTATTGGTTGAGCGATCATTTGTCTTGCTAAAGGCAGAGGTTGTAAATTTCCCTGAGTATCAATTGCTGAGTTAAGATTAGGAATATTGTGTTTTGAATCATCACTCACTACTCTTAGCATTGCTACGGAAATTCCTCTTTGACTCAAAATCTTTAAAGCAGCGAAACCTTCCATATCCACAACTTCTGCTGTATAAGTTTCGGCTAATTGGCGTTTTTCGCAAGTTGAGTAAACAACTGAATCACTGGTTAAACTTTTAACTAAAGTAGCTTTGGTTTTGAGGTGGTTGTAAAGTTGGGTGGTGAAAGGTCGATCGCACTCCGCCACACTTCCCTCATACCTACAACTTTCATACAAAACCACATCTCCCACCGCATATTGAGGCGAGAGACTACCACACAAACCCATGATTAAAACTCTAGATGGGAATAAGGGAAAATCATTTTCCAAATATTGAGTTAAAGGTTTCACACCCACAGGAATTGAGAAAACCAAAGGCGCAGATGTCGAAGCTTTTACACCTCGACAAACAGAATTATATTCTGCACCTTTGGGAACTAAAATAATGAATTGGTCATTGGTCATTGGTAAAATCCTAGTAGGACAGGCATCTTGCCTGTCACATCAAGATGGCAAAAGTTTGAGAGTACCGTAAGCGGTTTTAGTGGCAGATAAAAGAAATTCAGGGCGCAATAATTCGGGGTCAAAAACACTCATGCGTTTGTCATATTCTTCAATGCAAGTAGCGAGAAACTTTTCTAAAGTTAAACTACCTGTAACAGATTTAGCGCCACTGGCAGTAAAACCTTTACCGCTGCCTTTTTTAGTACCTTTAAAACTGCCCAAACGCCGCTTTAAAGCGTTGCTATATTGCCACAAAGAATTTGCCCCGCGGAGAATTTTTGCCCCTCTACCTTCTTTGACTTGTTTGTAAGCGATCCAATTCACAAAAAAGACAATGTGACGGGCTTCTTCGTGAATTACTGGATCGAAAATGGCGAAGAATTGATCGGGGAAAAAGCCGGAAGTTCGGGCAATACCAAATAAGCCAAAAGCAAAGTAGGAATCAAAGCATTCCCCATAGCCAAATTTGATAAATTCTTGGGCAATATTTTCCGGTACTTGTTTCGCCGGACGCATCGGAGTTTCAATTTGATAATGGTTTACCATGTATTCAATTAATTTGGCATGGCGGGCTTCTTCTATTGCTTGTAAGGCGATCGCTTCTTGAATTTTTGCATCTTCGATCGTATCAGCAAAAGCTTTCACCATTATCCCCGCATTTCGTTCCGTAGATAGGGCTTCTTCCCAGAACGGAATACCCCGTAAGCGTTGTAAATCCTCCTGATTCAATTCAGGCCAAGGTAACTCTTCTGGTTGATATTTTAAATGACTATCCATGAAGGATTGACAAAATAGCTGCTTATGCGCTTCAGAACCGATTTTCATTCCTCACACTCCGTTATTATCTCTTTAGCCAAGATTATCAAGTGTCACATAGGTAGCATCAAAAGAAAAGGATTGCGAGTAAGCTTGTTCGGTGCGGGCTAATTTCTCCTTATGCAACAGCCAACTCGCAAAGTGCAAATCCGAGAACGCTTCAACATTTCCAGGGTAGCGATCGCTCATCCCCGCCTCACTATCGGCTTTTGGATCGCCGTTGTGGTAGCGGGAATTTTGGCTTTTAGTTCCCTAAAATACGCCCTTTTTCCGAACATTACTTTTCCGGTAGTAGTCGTGAGTGCTTCCTCATCTCTCCCCCAAGCAACTGAAGTAGAAGCCAAACTGACTATCCCTATTGAAAACTCTCTGGCAAATATTCCCAAACGGAAAAGCACTAACTCTTCTTCCTTTCCCCGACAATCATTAGTTAATTTAGCTTTTGATGTAGGGACAAATTTGGAGGACGCAGAACAGCAAGTGGAAACTGCACTCCAGAAATTAACTCTTCCATCGGGGACAAAGCTGAATGTAATTCCGATCAATTTAAATGAATCTGCTGTTGTTAGCTACGCCATTGATAGTTCGACAAAAAACTTGACGCAGTTGACACAAATCGCCCAAAAGCAGATTATTCCTAGTATTTCTAAGTTACCAGGAGTTGAGCAAGTTAACCTGTTAGGCGGCAGAACGGGAGACACAAACAAACGTACTTCCGCAGTTAGGTTTAATGGACAAGATGCACTATCTTTTCAAGTAGTGAAAAAAAGTGACGCTAACGCCTTAGAAGTAACGGCGGGTGTGGAAAAGCAAGTGGAGGAATTGCGATCGCAATTACCCGATATAAAAATCATCTTAGCCGCCACCCAAGCAGATTACATCAAAGCTGCCACTCAAGCCACTATCGATGCCTTAATTGAAGCAATTATTTTATCTGTAATCGTAATTTTCCCCTTTTTGTGGAATTGGCGAGCTACTTTTATTTCCGCTTTAGCGATCCCAATTTCTTTGTTGGGAACTTTCATCGTGATGGCCTTTTTTGGCTTTAATTTGGAAACAATTACTCTGTTAGCTTTAGCCTTAGTTATTGGCAGTATTATTGATGATGCGATCGTCGATGTGGAAAACATTACTCGCCACATTGAAAACGGTGAAACTCCCAGGACTGCTGCAATAAATGCTACCAAAGAAATAGGCTTAACTGTAACAGCAACAACTTTAACAGCTGTGGCCGTATTTTTGCCGATCGCTTTCATGAGAGGTGTGATTGGTCAATTTTTCCAGCCTTTCGGTATTACCGTCTCCGCTGCAATGATCGCTTCCTGGCTAGTCGCCCGGACATTATCACCTGTATTAGCTATTTATTGGATTAGAAAACCATCAGGAAATTGGCATCTTCGAGAACAAAAAGTTTGGTTACATTTCGCTGAAGGTTATCGTCAAATATTGAAATGGTCTTTGAGTCATCGGCTCATTGTGGTGGGAATAGCTGTATCAAGTTTAATTGGAGGTGTGGCGTTAATTCCATTTATTCCTAAAGGTTTTATTCCCAAACTCGATCGCGGAGAATTCAATATTAGTTACACCGCGCCTTTATCAGTTTCTTCCTTACTTCCTTCTTGGCTACAAGTTCCTGGAGAACAAAGCGATCCTTTACAAGAATCTTTAGATGTAGCAAAACAACTCGAAGCAGTAGTATTAAAAGCCCCCGAAGTCGAAACAGTATATACTACTGTTGGTACTCGTCCCCAACAACCAAACCGCGGCAATCTTTACGTTAAATTAAATCCAGAACGCCAAATTACTACCGCGGAATTCCAAGATAAAATTCGGCAAAAATTACCAGAATTACCAGGCGTTGCTACCAGCATCGAAGATATTCAATTTATCGATACTGGCGGACAAAAACCTCTACAAATTGGTTTAATTGGACAAGATTTAGCACTTAGCAGTAAAGCAGCGCGGGAAATTAAAGCCGGAATTGCTAAAATCCCTGGATTAGAAGATGTAACTTTAATCGGTGCTACTGACGAACAAGGTGCGATTTTCCAAATAGAACGAAATGGCCAAAAACGAGTAGTTAATATTACCGCCAATTTAGGTCAGGGAATTACCATTGGCGAAGCTACCGATCAAATTTTAGCTATTGCTAAACCAATTATTCCCCCTAGTGTTAAATTGAGTTTAGGTGGAGATTCTGCACGGAGCAATGAAATATTTACCAGTTTTGGCACTACCCTAATTTTGTCGGCTCTTTGTATTTTAGTATTGCTGGTATTGCTGTTTAAAAATTGGACTGATCCTTTTGTAGTTGGGTTATCTTTGCCTTTAGGATTAGTGGGTGCTTTACTAGCACTATTTTTAACCAAAAGTGACTTCGGGATGATATCTTTAATTGGTTTTGTTTTTTTGTTAGGAATCAGCAACAAAAACGCTATTCTGCTAGTAGATTATACCAACCAATTGCGAAGAGCCGAGATAGACAGAAATGAAGCAATTTTAACAGCAGGGCCAGTACGTCTCCGACCGATTATGATGACAACAGCATCGACAATTTTAGGTATGCTACCATTAGCGATCGGTTTAGGCGCAGGTTCCGAATTACGTTCACCAATGGCAATTGCGATCGCAGGCGGTTTAGTATCATCAACT
>JBAVZX010000700.1:0-2210 GCA_049589015.1 Phormidium sp.
CCTCGTTCCCAGGTTCTACCTGGGAATGAGAAACAGAGGCTCCGCCTCTTGGTACAAGATCTCAGTTTTGCTTTTTTTCTGAACTAGACTTTTGGCCAATAGTCGATCGCTTCCCAACTCAGGTAATCTGTAATCCGGTTGTGGAGCGATCGCTTATATGCCAGAAGCACTGAATAACCGACAAGCATATTTAGGAAGGGGATGGTCTTTTCCCTTACGGGTTAACTTACAAGGTAATCTACAAACTTCTTTTGCAATTCGCAATATTGAAGAATCTATTCGGATTATCTTGGGAACAAAGTTGGGAGAACGGGTATATCGCCCTAATTTTGGTTCGCGTTTGTCGGAACTTGTTTTTGCGCCGATGAATACCCAAACACTATTATTAATCCGCATTTATATTGAAGAAGCTTTGGAAATGTGGGAACCTCGAATTGTTCTAGAGGGAATTGATACAGATCCCGATCCGCTCCGAGGTCGAATAGATATTACGATCCGATATCGGCCCAAGGATAGTTACGAACCACGTAGTTTGGTCTACCCCTTTTATCTAAATAGTTAAAAATGGATTTTGATTTTTTACCAAATTTACCGAAGTCTAATTTGGACGATCGCAGATTTCAAGACCTAGTAGATGAGTGTATTCTGCGAATTCCTCGCTATTGTCCAGAATGGACTAATTATAACCCCAGCGATCCGGGACTTACTTTAGTTGAATTGTTTGCTTGGTTAACTGACCAAATGTTAGCTCGGTTCAATCAAGTTCCCCGACGCAACTATATTACTTTTTTAGAGTTATTGGGGATTCGGCTGCAACCACCTACTCCGGCTCAAACAATTGTTACTTTTTATCTGAGTACGGTTTTCTCAGATATATATACTATTCCTGCGGGAATTGAAGTAGCAACTATTCGCACTGAAACTGAGGAAGCAGTGGTTTTTAGTACAGAAAGACCTCTGGTAATTGGCAAACCGAGTATTAGGCATTTTCTCACAGCAGAAAGAGCCGAAGAACATCCCTCTAGTTTACGCGATCGCTTTGTTGGTTCTTGGACATTAAATCCATCTGATGAGTGGGAAGGTAGGGAAATTAGTTTATTTAATGAACAACCACAACCGGGAAATTGTTTTTATGTTGTTTTTGATGGAGAACAACCTCTTGAAGGTAATGCGATCGCGATTAATTTTAGAGGTGAAGCAGCAACCTCCACTGGTATTAATCCCGAACATCCCCCACGACATTGGGAAGCTTGGAACGGTAACATCTGGGAATCTGTATTATTAAAAGAAACGGACGATCGGACCCAAGGCTTTAGTTTTGCTCAATTAACTCGTGAAGGTGGAGATCCCATTTCTACTGGTGCTGATATATTGTTACATATACCATTATTTTGGCCAGTAACTCAATTTATTACTTATCAAGGACGTTGGCTGCGTTGTGTTTGCACCCATACCTTAACCAATCAACCCAGCTATATTCATTCTCCCCGAATTGTGGGGATGAACACTTTTGCTATTGGCGGTTCGATTGAAGTTTCTCAATGTACTTTAATTCGTAATGAAATTGTTGGGGAAAGTAATGGCAACCCCGGACAGACTTTTCAACTACAAGCTGCGCCCATTTTACTGAGAAGGGAAGGTGAATACCTAACAGTTACACCATCAGGGGGATTGCCGCAAGTTTGGCGAGAAGTTGATAATTTTGCTAGCTCTACGGGAGAGGACTTACATTATGTGATTGATTCACTTACCGGGACAATTCAATTTGGCCCTTTGATTCGAGAACCTGCACAATTACGAGAACAAACTTATTCCCGCACTGTGGGGGCGATTCATGATTCACCCCTACAAGGATCGCGAGATGCTTTAGTGTCTGCTGATGTAACTGGGCGGCAAGCTAGAGCGGCAATGGAACGGCAATATGGTGCTGTACCACCACGCGGTTCGACGATTCAAATGGTTGCCTATCGCACAGGTGGTGGTAACAAGGGCAATGTGCAAGCAGGGACAATTCAAATTGTTAAGTCGGCAGTTCCTTATGTTACCAAGGTGATCAACTATCAGGCGGCACAAAATGGTGCTGATGCTGAATCTTTGGAAAATGCAGTGCTACGAGTACCCCGAATGCTTCGCACCCGTAATCGTGCGGTTACGGCGGAAGATTTTGAAACTCTAGCATTAGAGGCAGGTGGGGGAGCGATCGCCCGTGT
>JBAVZX010000701.1:0-3371 GCA_049589015.1 Phormidium sp.
CCCATAATAAGCCGAAGCATACTTAGCCGCATAAGACAAAATCGGCGTATCCTGAAACCCCGCCTCATCCAAAGCCACCCGAATCGCCTGCACAAAACCATCCATCATCCCCGAAGGCGCAATAATATCCGCCCCCGCCTTAGCCTGAGAAACCGCAGTCTTCTGCAACAAATCCAAAGTCGGATCATTCAACACCCGCCCCGACAAATCACCAACCTGCAAATAACCACAATGACCGTGAGTAGTATACTCACAAAGACAAGTATCAGCAATCACCACCAAATCAGGCACAGCTTCCTTAACAGCAGTCGCCGCCTTTTGCACAATACCGCAATCATGCCAAGCACCAGTAGCATCAGTATCCTTATCTTCAGGAATCCCGAACAAAATAATTCCCGGAATCCCCAAATCGTAAACTTCCTTAGCTTCCTCCACAATCTTATCCACCGAAAGCTGATAAACTCCCGGCATCGACTTCACTTCCTTAGCAATACCTTCACCAGGAACCGCAAACAGAGGATATATTAAATCATTCGTCGTCAGAACAGTTTCCCGCACCATACGGCGTAACTGAGAAGAAGTGCGGAGACGGCGAGGGCGATGAATTGGAAACATAACTTTTTTTAAACCTTAATTTCGTGAAGAGTTAATCACAGGCTACTAGCCCAGAAAAAATAAACTAAGCCTAGCTTAGATACGCTAATAAAAAATCATAAACTCTTTAGTACCCCAAAGCAGTTTTTATTTATCTACTTCAAAACTCACACAAACCTCGGAAAAGCCCCCTCCTCGCAAGCGGGGAGGGGGTTGGGGGTGGAGTTCAATTAACCTTCTTAAGCTGTAACAGCTGCGGTTTCCGCTTCCGCAGCAGGAGCATAAACGCTAACTTTCTTGCGAGTTTTACCCTTTCTTTCAAAGGTAACAATGCCATCGATCAGAGCAAACAAAGTATCATCACTACCGATACCGACATTATTACCAGGGTGGAACTTAGTTCCCCGTTGGCGAACTAAAATATTGCCAGCGCGAACAACTTGACCACCGTAGCGCTTAACACCTAAACGCTGGGCGTTAGAATCGCGCCCGTTCCGCGTACTACCAGTACCTTTCTTATGAGCCATGTTTCCCTCTGAATCTATCTACTTCTACTTTCTACTATTATTCAGCTGCTTCTGCCGTAGCTGCTAGTTCTGGTTCTGGTGAAGTTTCTGTCGTTGCAGGTGTAGCTTCTTCCTTCTTACTCGCAATTACTGTGCCATTCAGACTGATGGAATCAATCATAAAACGAGTAACTTCCTGGCGATGTCCGCGTTTTTTGCGGGTTTTCTTTTTCGGCTTCATCTTGTAAACCAGGATTTTGCGCCCCCGAAAATGGCGCATCACTGTACCTATAACCGTAGCACCTTCAACCCAGGGCTGACCGATACTTACATCGCCGTCATTGTTAACAAATAAAACTTTGTCAATGGTGACTTCGGTTTCTGCTTCGACGTGCAGTAGTTCAATGTCGTAAAAGCGACCGGGTTCTACCCGTAATTGTTTGCCGCCTGTTTCAATAATTGCGTAAGTCATGAGTTTTTGCTGATTTGGGCCGTACAGGTAGCTGAATTAGTAGTTGGAATGTAAAACCATAACCAATCAAGCTTTTGGAATGTCTTGACCTGATCCGAGCAGGGGTAGACAGACAATCTACTATCATTGCTTATTTACAATTACTTTGTCAAGTCAGCCTTACTGTTGCAATTCGTAATAGAAGTCAAGGGAAATGTCCTGATGAGATTTGCTGCAACTGAATACTGAGAGAGTATCAGTTATCACATATAGTAGGTAGCGTAGCAATGGCAACAAAACTTTGGAAATTTGTTAAACAATGGTTATCAATAGAAACATTAAATAGTGGCGCGGACTCTACCCAGGCAGCTTTGGAACTAGCAGAAAAACTAAAAGAAGAAGGGCCAAATATTGAGCAAATTAAGCCATTACTAGGGCAGATTTCTACGCTTTTGGATTTACTAAATTTACCTTTAATACAAGTTGTTGGGGCGAGTTTACCATTTGTTCCTCTTGCTACAGGCTTGCTGAAATTATATTTAACAAAAAATACGCCAGCCCCAACCTTTGAGCAATGTATCCTAATTGTTACTCAGGTAGCTTATTTAAAAAGTTTGGAAGAAATTTTAAAATTACCTGTAAATAAAGATGTGTTAGAAATAATTGGTAATGTATCGGTTTCTCAAGACATTGAAAATCAGATAAAGCAATTGGGAGATTTAGATGTAGACGAAGAAGCAATAGAAGAAGTAGTTATTTGTTTCCATAAGTCACCATTAGCCGAAAAGTTTAACCAAGTAGTGGAAGCTAGATTTAAACAGGCTGGCTTACAAGCCGAAGTTGCAAAAACTTTAACAGAAAGAATTTCTTGTAATACTCACCGTCACATCAGTAAAATTTGGGGAAAGTGGCCCGATCAAGAGAATCCGTTGCCGAAAATTTCTTTTGAAGAATGGAAGAAAAATTGGACAAAATACAAAGCTATTGATGATTATTTAATAAATAACATCGAACGAAAAGTAACGGAAACTATCTATGACGAGGATTTTGCTTTAAAAGATATTTTTGTTTATCCAAATGTTAAGCATTTAAATCCTACTGGCCAACCTGATATGGCAGCACATATTGATTTAAAAGATTGGGTTATAGATATGCTTTATAAATCAGATAAAGTGATATTTATTCAAGGTGAGCCAGGGCGAGGGAAAAGTGTATTTTGTCAGATGTTTGCCCATTGGGTAAGAGAGGAATTACATCCTGTTTGGACTCCAATTTTAATCCGCTTGCGTGAGATAAAAACATTAGGGCATAGTTTTCGCAAAACGTTAAATCAACATCTAGAACATCTATCTTTTGTGCTAGATAATCCTCATTGGCTAAACGATAAAGAGAATCAATTTTTGTTTTTATTAGATGGTATTGGCGAGTTAAAAATCCAGGGACAAGCAACTGATGGATTAAATAGTTTTATTGAGCAAGTAGAAGAATTTCACACAAAGTATTCAAAACAAGGACATCGCGTATTAATTACTGGTCGTCCCCTAGCACTAAAAGGTATAGAAAGGCTAATGCCAAATGTTGAAAGGGTAGAAATTCGACCAATGGATTCATTAATACAGGATGAATGGTTTACCAAATGGTCTAATACCCCCCATGTCGGTGAAGCAGAAAGTTCAGAATTGAGGAAACTTTTGCAAAAGCCTGATTATTCAACTACAATAAAAGAATTAGCAAAAGAACCGCTATTTCTGTATATTTTAGCAAGAATGCACCGAGATAAACAATTGAATACTGAAATGTTTAGGGAAACAGATATTATC
>JBAVZX010000702.1:0-2287 GCA_049589015.1 Phormidium sp.
GGTTAAAAGATGTTAATCAAATGATTTAAACCTGCAAAAGCCAAATCCCCAACTTCTTCCAGAAGTTGGGGATAGTCTGAGGTATAGATGTTACCGAATGCTACGCATGGACAGGAGATTGATCGAGAGGTTGAACTTTACCGAGTAACTCGTGTAAACTATCACCTTCAATCACTTCTGTATCCAAAAGTTTCATTGAGATGGTTTCCAGCAAATCGCGATTTTGCTTGAGAATATGCAAAGCTTGCTGGTGGGCAGATTCTACAATGTCTTTGACTTCCTGATCGATCGCTTGAGCAGTTTCATCAGAAACCATACGTCGGGGATTCATCATCTCATTATTCCCCAAGAACGATTGCTGACTTTTATCGTAAGCCAAAGGCCCTAAAACCTTGCTCATACCGTAGGATGTCACCATACGTTCGGCTAAATCTGTCGCCCGTTGTAAATCATTAGAAGCACCAGTGGTAATGCTGCTAAAAATGATTTCTTCGGCGGCGCGTCCACCCAACAGGGTAGCGATTTCGCCCCGCAGTTCGGCTTCATCCATCAAAAAGCGGTCTTCTGTGGGCAATTTGAGAGTGTAACCCAAAGCTGCCATGCCGCGAGGGACGATCGAGATTTTCTCCACCTTACCGCTACCGGGCATCAGATAACCAACTAAAGCGTGACCAACTTCGTGGTAAGCGACGATTTTCTTTTCTTTGTCGTTGAGGACACGGCTTTTCTTTTCTAAACCAGCAACGACTCGTTCGATCGCTTCATTAAAATCCTCTTGCGCCACAGCTTCCCGTTTATTTCTCGCCGCCAACAAAGCCGCTTCATTGACTAAGTTTGCCAAATCTGCGCCAGCAAAACCGGGGGTACGAGTGGCGATCGCTTTCAAGTTTATATCTGGCCCCAGCTTCACCTTTTGGGCATGGATACTGAGAATTTCTTGACGACCAGACAGGTCAGGACGATCGACTAACACTTGACGGTCAAAACGTCCCGGACGTAACAACGCCGGATCTAGACTTTCCGGGCGGTTAGTCGCCGCCAAAACAATTACCGTCGCGTCACCTGCGGCAAAACCATCCATTTCCGTAAGCAACTGGTTAAGAGTTTGTTCCCGTTCATCGTTACCGCCATAGAAACCGCCAGTACTACGAGACTTCCCGATCGCATCCAACTCATCAATAAATACAATACAGGGAGCTTGCTTTTTCGCTTGCTCAAATAAATCTCTCACCCTTGCCGAACCCACGCCGACAAACAGTTCCACGAACTCCGAACCCGAAATGCTAAAGAACGGTACACCTGCTTCTCCAGCCACAGCTTTCGCTAATAAAGTTTTACCCGTTCCCGGAGGCCCAACTAAGAGTACACCTTTGGGAATTCTCGCCCCAATTTGGCGAAACCGACCGGGATTTTTCAGGAAATCGACAATTTCGACTAATTCAGTCTTAGCTTCTTCTACTCCAGCGACATCAGCAAAAGTAATTTTAGCTGACTCACCTTCTACATAGACTTTAGCTTTACTCTTACCGATCGAAAGCGCACCTTGAGGCCCACCACCACTGCGACTAATAAAAAACTGCCAAATGGCAACAAAAATTAGCGGAGGTATGACCCACCCTAACAGACTAGTAAACCAGCCATTCTTCGGCGGAGGGGCAGCAGCAAACTCAATCCCTTTTTCCTCCAATCGTTTGGGCAACTCTAGGTCAAAGATGGGAGTGGTTTGTAGAACTTGTCCTGGCTGATCGGCTTCCGGCTTCAGCTGATAGCGAATCTCATTTTGGCCAACAGAAACCCGCGTCACCTTCCCATCTTGCACCTGATCGATAAACAAGCTATAAGGTACTTGTGGTACAGAAGGGCTAAACAAATTCGGTAAGAACAAGTTCACCAGTAGGAATAAGCCAGAAATTAGCAATAAAATATTCCCTATCTGGCGAGAACGAGGAGGTTGAGGCTGGTCTTTAATTGCCATTAATCTTGATACTCCTTTGATGCGAGCTGTCGCATAACCTAATGTTTAGCAGCCAGCTACTCAAATTGAGTTAATGTGACTCAACTCTGGGCTAACGCCCTGCAACTGAGCAAAATTTCTGTCTAACTGTTACAAGCTTAACAGTTGTTTATATTTCAAAGGGTGATCGTCTTTGCGGAAAACCCCCATACTAATGGGCGGCTTTCTTACCAAATCTTCTTTTCCTCTAGTTCTGATAATAGAAGAGTAGGGGGAAATCCTGATCAAGGTTGTTACGTGGAGAATTGAGAAGACATATTCTTGTAGATGGAG
>JBAVZX010000703.1:0-5644 GCA_049589015.1 Phormidium sp.
GGTAGATTCTTCGAGCAACGAACCTGTAAAATCTTGGTTTTATTCCTATTGGAAATTTTCTCGTCCTCACACAGTCATTGGTACTACTTGCAGTGTAATTGGTCTGTATTTAATGGCGATCGCCTCCGTCAACCATAACATTGATTTATCAATGCTTTGGCAATTCTTAGGCACTTGGATTGCTTGTCTTGGCGGCAACATTTACATAGTCGGATTAAATCAATTAGAAGATGTAGAAATTGACCAAATTAATAAACCACACTTGCCCTTAGCCGCCGGAGAATTTACCCGCAAACAAGCATTACTAATTATCAGCATTTCAGGAATATCAGCCTTATTAATAGCCGGATTAATGGGGCCATTTTTACTGGCAATGGTAGGAATTAGTTTAGCCATTGGCACAGCTTATTCCTTACCACCAATTCGTTTAAAGCGGTTTCCCTTTTGGGCAGCAATTTGTATTTTTACCGTGCGGGGAGCGATCGTCAACTTAGGACTATTTTTGCATTTTCGTTGGGTGTTAGGAGCTAATCAACTAATTCCCCCTGAAGTGTGGGTATTAACCTTATTTATTTTAGTGTTTACGATCGCGATCGCCATCTTTAAAGACATACCCGACCTGGAAGGCGACAAACAATACAACATTACCACCTTTACCATTCAACTAGGACAAAAAACCGTCTTCAATTTCTCACTCTGGCTATTAAGCACCTGCTACTTAGGCATGGTAATTGCGGGAATTTTGTGGCTACCTTCAGTTAACACAATAATTTTAGTCATCACACACCTGTTCATACTAGGATTACTTTGGTGGCAGAGTCAAAAAGTAGATTTACAAGATAAAATTTCCCTAGCAAAATTTTATCAATTTATCTGGAAACTATTTTTCTTAGAATATCTCCTGTTTCCCCTAGCTTGCCTGATCAAGTAAAACCATTATTTGTTTCCAGCATTAGGTTTAGCCAAACCAAAAAAAACAGGTCATTCTTCAGGATGACCAAGATGATGAACAGGTATATCCAGCTAGCCAAGACCCTTATGGTGATCCTGCGGATGCAGGAATGTCCGGTGATGTGCGCCCTGCCAGTGAAGACCCTTACGGTGATCCTGCGGATGCAGGAATGTTCGGTAATGTGCGTCCTGCCAGTGAAGACCCTTACGGTGATCCTGCGGATGTAGGAATGTATGGCGGTGGTTATATTCCTGACCAATATACTGACGAGCCATATACCAACTCTTCTGATGAGGTAATGTATGGCGGTGGTGAGCTTGGTGATGAAGATTACGACGAAGGCGATCGCAATAATAGAAGAAATATCTGGTAGTTTTTAGGCAGAAGAATTGTTTGGCGACGTTAGCAGTAGTAAACGAGAGATAAAGAGAGACAGTGGCAGATAATGCTACTGTCTCTTCTTTAAGCTACCAGAATTTTAATTGTTAAAGCTGGTATTTGCTTAGCAAAACTATTACAGTAAATATAGAAAAGTAACCCGTTTTCTCTCCAGAGATAGAGACTTTTTCTAGGAAAATTTTTACTAACACAACAGAATATATTACTTTAACAGCTTTGTGCTGCTAAATGAACATGAAGTAAAAACCTACGGCGGAGGTGACTACAATGAATTTGAATCAGAAAATTACAGATACCGCCTGTGATGCGGCGTTTACAGGGAAAGAAATACATCCTTGGGATTCTGGCCCTGTGGTAGCAGAGTTGCAAGGGCTATTACGCGCTCACGGTTACACTATTAGAATTATTGATGGAGACTTCGGCAGCCTTACAGAAGCGGCTGTCAGGTCATTTCAAAAAAAACACTGCTTAAGAATTAATGGTGTAGTTGGGTCGCAAACCTGGGCTGCATTAAAATCCACAGTTAAACCAGGAACTCGTGTCCTCAGACTGGGGTACAGTGGTAATGATGTATATGAATTACAAGGACTTTTGCAAGTCAATGGTTATGAGATCAACCGAACTGGAATCTTTGACCAGAAGACTAAGTTAGCTATTAAGGACTTTCAACAAAAGCATAAATTAAAAGATAACGGCATCGTCAATAGTATTACTTGGACACTATTGCGAGGCGGCTACCCTCAGCCCACTCCGTCTAAACAGCCTTTTTGGTTCTCGAGTTTCCTGAAGTGGCGCTGAGGGGCTGAGGGGCTGAGGGGCTGGGGAGACAATTGAAGAATTTATCCTCTTCTCTGTTCCCTTCTGCCTTAATTTGACTTGAGCGCTTAAACTAGGCTAAGAGCTACTGTTAAAACGTTTGTTTAAGAATGTCTGAAAAACACAAGTCTATTCACCTACTGCTGATTAGTGTACTTTGCTTTGGGTTTGCTGCTTTTGGTTGTTCTTCTTCGCCGTCGAAGTCAACGAATGTCACTCCGACTCAGCAACCTACTATTTCAGCTGCTACGACACCTGTTCCTAGTACTGTTCCGGCTGCGGAGAATACACCAAGCACTGCACAACCTAGTGCAGCTACAAGTACTGCTTCTTCAACTTTAGAAACTCTTCCTAATATTAGCCAATCAACTAAGATTGACCAACCAACTACAACTGGTGCTGCACCTGCGCCTGGTAGTGCTACTGATTTTTATCAAAAGGGAATTGCTAGTGCTCAACAAGGTGATCTCAAAAGTGCAGAAGAGTTTTGGCGTAAATCTATTCAAATAGATCCCAAAAATCCAGAAGTTCATTCTAATTTGGGGGTGCTGTTACAGCGTCAGGGTAAGTTGGATGAGGCGACTTCTCAATATCGGGAAGCTTTGCGCCTGAAGCCTAATGATGTGGAAACGGTGATGAAGTTGGCGGTGACTTTGGGGCAACTGAAGAAATTTGATGAATCGATCGCTCAATCACAAACAGCTATTCGTCTGAAGCCGGATTTGGCACCTGCTCACATTATATTAGCGGCGGGTTTGTCTGAGCAAGGTAAACCAGATGAAGCTACAGAAAGTTTGAAAAAAGCTCAGGATTTATGGAAGAAACAAGGGCAAACAGAACAAGCTGTGGGTGTGCAAGTTCAGTTAGCTAGTTTGTTGGGAAAACAAGGAAAATTTGCGGAAGCTAGTACCCAAATTAAGCAAGCTATTACGCTGAAGCCTGATTTTGCTCCGGCTCATATTTTGCTATCAGAAATTGCTCTGCGACAAGGTAAACCAGAGGAAGCTGTAACTAGTTTGCGAAAGGCTAGGGATTTGTTTAAAAAACAACAACAAAATGACCAATTAGCAGCTACGCAAATGCAGTTGGCGATGGTTTTAGGACAGCAAAAAAAATACGCGGAAGCTAGCGCCCAAGCGAAAGAAGTGTTGCAGTTAAAACCTGATTTTGCTCCGGCTCATTTAATATTGGCGGAGGTGGCAACGCAGCAGGGAAATAATAGTGTGGCGATCGCTAATTTACAGAAAGCTAGAGATCTTTTTAAAGCTAAGGGACAAACTGATCCCCAGTTAGATACACAGTTGAAGTTGGCTTTCGCTTTAGGGAAAGAGAAAAAAATTGATGAGGCAATCACTTTATCCAGAGATGCAATTACTCTCAAGCCAGATTTTGCTCCATCCCACTATGTTCTAGCTATTGGCTTGGCAGAAAAAGGTCAGAAAAATGAAGCAATAGCTAGTTTGCAAAAGGCTAAAGAGTTATTTACAACTCAGGGGAAAAATGAGGAAGCCCAAAAAATTGATCAGATGATCCAACAACTCAGCAGCAAGCAGTAATTTATGTTTCTACAAGCAGGCAAAGTCTATATTGTTGGTGCTGGCCCAGGTGATTTAGATTACTTGACGGTGCGGGCGCAAAAAGTGTTAATGGACGCGGAAGTATTAGTCTATGATGCTTTAGTGGATGCCCAACTTTTGCAGTTAGTACCAGCAAATTGTTGCCTGTTTGAGGTGGGAAAACGTGGTGGTAAACCTAGCACTAAACAAGCAGAAATTAATTGCTTACTAGTGGAACAATGTCAGCAAGGAAAGCAGGTAGTCCGGCTAAAAAGTGGCGATCCGTTTATTTTTGGGCGCACTACTTCCGAAATACAAGCATTGAAAACTGCTGGTTGTAATTTTGAAGTAATCCCAGGAATTTCTTCAGCTTTAGCAGCGCCTTTATTAGCCGGAATTCCTTTGACTGATCCAGTGTTAAGCCGCTGTTTTGCTGTTTTCAGCGCCCATGAACCAGATGAGTTAGACTGGGAGGCAATCTCCCGGATGGAAACTTTGGTGATTTTGATGGGGGGAAGAAATCTTGATGAAATTGTGACTAGGTTGCTTCGGTTTGGGCGATCGGTTAAAACCCCTGTGGCGGTGATTCGTTGGGCGGGACATCCCGAACAACAAGTTTGGATAGCTGAACTGAGAGATGTAGTTCAGGTAACATCTGGTGTTTCTCTGTCTCCGGCAGTAATAGTAATTGGTGAGGTTGTAGGGTTACACCCCTATTTGCAAACTATTGATTAGGATTATATATTTTGATAGCACATTCAATTAAACTATCCAGTTATCAAGATTTAATCTGGAACTAATAACACCGTGAGTCATATTAACCCCGAACTTCCTTTAACAGGTACAACTATCTTAGTAACTCGTGCGGCTGGACAATCTAGCGAGTTTTGCCAATTGTTGCAACAACAAGGTGCAGTAGTGATCGAAATGCCAGCTTTAGCAATTACCCCTCCTTCGAGTTGGTTCGCTTTGGATGAGGCGATCGCTAATTTACATACTTTTAATTGGTTAATTCTTACTTCTACTAACGGTGTAGATTACTTTTTTAGCCGACTGCAAGATAAAGGAAAAAGTTCGCAGATTTTAGCAGCAATTAAAATTGCTGTGGTAGGTAAGAAAACTGCTGCCTCTCTAGCAGAATATGGTGTATCTCCTGACTTTATTCCGCCTAATTTTGTGGCAGATTCTTTAGTAGAACATTTTCCTGAACAATTACCAAACCAAAAGATCCTTTTTCCCAGAGTGGAAACAGGCGGTAGAGAAGTTTTAGTCCAAGAATTAACTGCTAAAGGTGCAGAAGTAGTAGAAGTTCCAGCTTATCAGTCTGGTTGTCCTAGTGCAATTGCACCAGAAGTTTTACAAGCATTACACCAGCAAACTGTAGATATAATTACTTTTGCTAGCTCCAAAACAGTACAATATTTTTATCAATTAGTCAAAGATAAATTACCTTTAGATAAGTTACAAAAAGTTACTATTGCTTCCATTGGACCCCAAACCTCGAAAACCTGCCAACAACTATTAGGAAGAGTTGATGTAGAGGCAACAGAATACACTCTAGGGGGATTAACTGAAGCAATTGTTAAATGGGCGGAAAATAAGCAGATTATTGCCAAAGCAAAACCAATTATTATTAATTAATGAAAACTCTGAAAGAAATTAGCGATCGCAAAGCAATGGAAATTAGCTGGTCAGAGAGTAACAATATTCTTAGAGCAGTAATAGAAGGTTCTACGGATGCTATCTTTATCAAAGATCTTCAGGGTAAATACCTATTTGTTAACTCGGCAAGTGCCAAAATTTTAGGTAAGCCAGCAGCAGAAATTATTGGCAAGGATGATACAGAACTTTTTTCCTTAGAAACAGCTAGAAAAATTAGGGAAAATGACTGCCGAATTATGAGTAGCGGTCAGTGTGAAAG
>JBAVZX010000704.1:0-2185 GCA_049589015.1 Phormidium sp.
ACCAACATGGTACGGTAAAATATTAAGACTCGCTCCCGTATCTAGCAAACCAACAACTTCTAAAACACAATTGCGATAGCTTAAAGTTATGGGCACACAGGGAAAAACATTAGCTTCTCCTGCTTGATTCCTGCGTTCGATAAAAGAAAATCTTTTAGCATTTCGCATTTTATTTCGCTTATTCTTGTTCTAATAAGCTCATTAATTTCTGAGCAGCGTCACCATAATCATAAGGCGACCAAAGACGATAAACTACGTCATTATCTAATGATTTTAAACCTTCTTCTTTCGCCAATTCGGTTGTTAAAAACTGCATCATTTCAACCTTCTCAGCAGGGGATAACTGCCGGAGTTGCGCCAATAATTCAGGATTTGACATAAAACAACCTTGAATTTATTTTTCCATGTTACCACTATCCACAGACTTCAGTCAAATTTTTCTCTATTTTCTTACTCGCTTCGACGCGACAACTTGCGTTATTTCCATTATTATTCTTCTATCATTTGTCTCAGTTTCTTAATATTTGAGGAAAACTTTAGTTCCTCAAATGGCGATCGATCTATATCTTTAATCAGTTCAACAATTTTGCGATAAATCTTTTTGTCTAATTTTGACCATTCAGTAAAATTTTCAAACGCAGAAGATTCAAAAACAATTCTTCTGCTCATTGTCAATCCTGTAAGTTAACTTCAACTAAATTTTGCCGCTCTTTAACATTTTCAATCGCTCTCAGAAGTCGATTTTTGTTGACTGTTGATTTTAAAAGGTATTCAGTTTCATCAAATTGTGAAACAATAATTTCAATCTCTTTATCTCCAAAAGTTGCTTTAATTTCTTCTAAAAAATTACTATCTAATTCGCTGGCTTTCAACCGATAAACTGTTGACATTGTTTTTACCTATTTTCGATTCTGATAATTATAGCTTTATCTTAGCACCTTTCATCAGATCGAATGTTTCTCCAGTTTGTGTAATCGGTTTTAGGAGTAGCTTGATTTTGCTTAATTCGTTCTAACAACCCAGGAATTGCCAAAAGTTCCTGAGTTGCTGCTTCACTTTTTTGATAAGTTAGTCAAAAAACGGGGCAACCACAGGGGGATTGCCCCTACCCAAATCCACAGAAGGCACACCCCGCACCCTCACGGAACTCAAAATCTACTCTTCACTCCTAGACTGGGAAAAACACTCCATCCTCATTTTCTACGAAGATGCGAAACCCCAAGGTTTTAGCCAAACTTTTCTCGATTTTCTCGATCGCTTCGACGCTACAATTTGCGTTATCACCAACTCACCCCATCCCACCATTCCCACTTTCTCACCCCAAGATCCCCACCTGATTCAAACTATTATGAATTGGCTACAACGCACCATTTTAGAAGTTTAAAGTCATAATTAAGCTAGAATATAAGTAACCTCAAAAAAAAAGCCATGACTGAAATTACCGTAGACGAAACTAAACTCAAAGAATTGCTCAAAACAGCTATTTTTGAGTTGTTGCAAGAAGAAAAAGAAGTATTTTCTGAACTTTTTGTCGAAGTCCTACAAGATATCGCAATGGAAAATGCGATTAAAGAAGGCGAAAATACTGAAGTCGTCAGCCGCGAGGAAATTTTCAAAATTCTGCAAAGAAAACCATGAATATTGAATTTAGAAAGAGTTTTGAAAAAGATTTAATTGAGATTCTTGATCCCAACTTATTGCCCAGAATTCAGGAAGTTATTGAACGGGTTGAGCAAGCAGAAAAATTGAGTGAAGTTAGCAATCTAAAAAAACTAAAAGGTGAGGCAGACTACTATCGCATTCGAGTTGGGGATTACCGAATCGGTATCAAATTCAATGATAGTGTCGTGTCTTTCATTAGGGTATTGCATCGCAAAGAGATTTACAGATACTTTCCCTAATCGGTATCTCGAAAAATTAAGATATTACTATTACCGACCTCAAAATCTACTCTTCACTCCTAGACTGGGAAAAACACTCCATCCTCATTTTCTACGAAGATGCGAAACCCCAAGGTTTTAGGAGTAGCTTGATTAACTCAAATAAATACTCCTGCTCATCAATAGAAAGCTTTTCGATAGATTCTATAATTTCTTGAAAAGATGTAATTCTCATGTTTTTATCCTCTCATTTCATAGCAAATATCGAAACAGTTAAGAGATTTTAATTTTGCGTAGCGTAGAGA
>JBAVZX010000705.1:0-2982 GCA_049589015.1 Phormidium sp.
CCTCGTTCCCAGGTTCAACCTGGGAACGAAGATCTGGGAGGTTCTACCTCCAAAGAGTGCAAGATCTGAGTTCAGCAAAAGTTCTATTCACACCTACTTTTCGTATATCTCTAAAGGCAAATCATCCGGGTCTTTAAAAAAAGTAAATCGCTTACCTGTAATTTCATCAACTCGAATATTTTCCACAGCCACACCCTGAGATTGAAGATTAGCAACAGCAGCATCAAGATTTTCTACTTGAAAAGCTAAATGTCTAAGTCCACAAGCTTCAGGTTTGTTTGGTCTTTGGGGAGGATTAGGAAAAGAAAAAAGCTCTATTTGGTCATTATCACCAACGCGCAAATCTAATTTATAAGAATTTCTTTCGACTCTAAAAGTTTCCTTAATTACCGAAAAACCTAAAACATCCACATAGAATTTTTTCGACTTGGCGTAATCTGAGCAAATAATGGCGATATGGTGAAAGCCTGTAGTTTTCATAATAATAAAGTGTTGTGCATTGAAATAGCATATTGTAGGTGTGTCAGAGTATTCCAGTTTCGATAAATTTAAGCTGTCTGTCTGACTCACCCTACTTAATAAGCTAAAGAATTAAGCCACAAAAACATTACCTAACGAAGATTCTACCGCAGCTAACCTAGTAGCTTCAGCAATTTTGGGAATGCCAAAAACGCGAGGTAAACGTTTAGTAGATACTAAAACTTGTCTGACTTCTCGATTGGTGACATCTGCTAAATTTCTATTACTCAACAATGCAATAATTGCCGCAATACCTAAAGCTTGACCGACACCAGAATTATATTCTACTATTCTGCCGGAACTAGAAGCCATGCCAGTAAAACCAGAACCTGGACTGACAACGGCTAAGTTACGCACATTCTTAATTAATGTGTGTTGAAAACCGACATTGTAGACAGGTAACGGAAAACTAAGCTGGGTAAAACCATTAGCATAAGCTTTTTCAGCAATGCCTTTAATTCCTCCACGAACATCAAAATGATAGCCAAAAGTACCCAAAGCTTCATGATTAGAAATGCCACCCATTAACATCTCTGCACCATCAAGAGGTTGCACAACGCCAGTAACATTGCCAGCGTGTCTAATGTAAAGTTCAGATGCTGGAATTAAATCAGTAGCACCGATACTTTTAAACCATTGTTCTAGGTAATTCATTTCTGACAACATTGGCAAATTTGGTTTAGCGCCACCCCTAGCTAACGCTTCTGCTGTGGAAGCAGTTACAGCGAATAACAAGGAATTCCAAGAAAGCCTTCCTCCGGGAAGAATAGCAATATTTGCTTTATCAAAAAGCACTCCTGATTCATAGAGAGAAAACTTTAAATTGCGGAAAGAATGGTAAGCTACGGAAAGAGCGGGAGAACGGATTAAAATATCATCGGTGCCTACCCAAAGGGTTTTCAGATTCCCATTGGCATCGACCATATCTTTTCGCAGTTGTTGTACTAGATGGTCATTGTTTCCCGCGGCTGTCCATAACCATTTTTGGGCTTCTATATCAGCAAAGTTAGTAAAGCGTCTGAGTAGCTTTAATTCAAAATTTCTGAGTTCGGTAATTGTGAGTCCTTGAGTTTCAAAAACTAAGGTAACAGCTAATTCTGATTCTGGTAAACCAAAAGTTTGGAAACCCTTTGATTTTTGGACTCCTGCTGCTTGGGCTAATTCGGCATGAACAGTGGCATCAATAAACTGTTTGGCGCTGAAAGTTTGTCCCGAAAATGTGGTAATACTAACTAATTTATCGCCTTGTTTATTAACGGATTTAATTCCTACATTGCTAATGAAATCTACATTAGATTCGATTAGCATTTGTCTGAGAACTGCACTACCTTTAGCAGGGTCGAGGGAAACGAAACGAACACCAGCTTTTTGCAGAAATTCTTTGTAAATAGCTGGGGGGTCGCCAAAGGTATCTAAACCTAGAGAATCTCGCACAGACTTTTCAATTTGGCTTCTATCTAAACAAGCCAGTGCGCCTCTGACTAAATGACCCCCAATGCCTTGTTGTAAATTACCTTTTGATAATAAAAGAACTTTGGGATATTTGTTAGTACGACGGCGGTATTCTCGTGCAGCAGTAACTACAGCAAATACCCCAGGAACTTCATCACCAAAACCGATAATATCGTAGGTACGTACTCCACTTGGCGAGGATTCAATTCGCAGCAAAGAACCGATGTTAATCAAAGTAAGTAACTCCCATTAACTGAGTTAATTATTCATAAGTTTGGGTTACTGACCCGGAAGTGTTGGTAAACCAGTTTGTCGCCAAAATTGATTGAAACTTTGTGGTTGAATAAAGCGCCATGCTGTTAAACCTAATAGAGCGAAAATGAGCAAACTTACTAAAGTACCAATTATTTTTGATACTAAATTATTGCTGCTAGGTCTTGATTTAGCAGGTGTTTGGGCGGCTGAAGCTGGGCCAGTCATTGCGGTAGAAGAAGTTGTTTTTGGGGGCGTTTGATTAACTGGTTGGGGTGGCAAATTTTCTTCTGAGTTAGGGGAATTACTAAAGGTTTGTAATTTTTGAGTGACTGCTGGGGGGCGCTGTTTTGTGCGTACCCATTGTAATAGTGCTGCTGTGGTAATTCCGCAAAGATTGGGTGTATTTAAACCGGGAACTCTTTGGAGAATTGGTTGAGAATTGGAGACAAAAACTACTAAATTATCAGGGTTTTCTTGGGCGAAACCATACATACATTGAGCCACAGATACTACTAGTCTGGCTTGTTTGCTTAAGTTTTGCCCAGCAGCAGGGTTAATTGTGGAATGAATGGCATGGGCGCTGGTTAATTGCCAACCACTTTCGGGAAAAAAGCGGGTAAATTCTCTGGCTGTTTTTTCCAATTTTGGTTCTGGGGCGCGACCTGTGAGAAATTCGATTTCTTCATAAATGATTTGGGGGAGGTAGCAATTGCCAATGACGGAATATTCTTGCCATTCGCGGATGCTGCTACCCAT
>JBAVZX010000706.1:0-2084 GCA_049589015.1 Phormidium sp.
GTCGATCGCACCGTCAGCGCCATCAACATCGACCAATATGCCAAACTAATAGTAGACAAATATATCCGCCGCAAATTGATCCATGTCGGACATGAAATTACTCAATTAGGTTACGATACCGTTAAAGAATTACCAATTATTCTCGATGAAGCCGAAGAAAAAGTTTTTGGCATTACCCAAGAACGACCCCAGCAAGGTTTAGTATCAATTGGAGAAACCGCAGGTTATATATATCAAGAAGTAGAAAAACGCAATCAAGAATCAGCAATTTTACCCGGATTGAGTTGTGATTTTTATGATTTAGATGCCATGACTGGCGGTTTTCAGCGTTCCGATTTAATCATTGTCGCTGGCAGACCATCAATGGGCAAAACGTCCTTTTCAGTCAGCATAGCCCAAAACATCGCCGGAAAACATCGATTACCAATTGCTATTTTTAGCCTAGAAATGTCCAAAGAACAATTGGTACAAAGAATGTTATCTAGCGAATCGCAAATTGAAAGTAACCGTTTGCGATCGGGCAGAATTAGTCAAAACGAATGGGATGCTTTAAGCCGTGCATTAGGAGTATTAACCGAACTACCAATTTATATTGACGACTCAGCCAACATTACCGTCACCGAAATGAAAAGTCAAGCCCGACGCTTGCAAGCAGAAATCGGCGGAGAATTAGGATTAATCTTAATAGATTACCTGCAATTAATGGAAGGCGGCGGCGATAATCGCGTACAAGAATTATCGAAAATTACTCGTAGTTTAAAAGGATTAGCCCGGGAATTAAACGTACCAGTAATCGCCCTATCTCAGTTAAGTCGCGGAGTAGAAGCCAGAACAAATAAACGCCCAATGATGGCAGATTTGAGAGAAAGTGGATCAATTGAACAAGACGCAGATTTAGTCGTCATGCTCTATCGTGACGAATACTATAACCCAGACACTCCCGATAGAGGCGTAGCAGAAATCATTATCACCAAACACCGCAACGGCCCAACCGGAACCATAAAATTACTCTTCGACCCTCAATTTACCCGATTCCGAAATATGGCTTCTCCCCATCGTTAAAGGCAAAAGGGGAAATGGAGAGACTTCGGCGCGAGAACTCAGTCGAACGATGGAGGGAGTAGAAGAAGAACTAGTTTAGATAATTTCCCCCCTACCCCTCTGCCTTAACTACTGAATTTTCAAAAGTTCCACATCAAAAACCAGAGTAGCGTTAGGAGGAATAACTCCACCAGCGCCACGAGCACCGTAACCTAAATCTGGGGGAATAATTAATTGACGACGACCGCCAACTCTCATGGTGCTAAGACCTTCATCCCAGCCTTTAATCACTTGTCCCACACCTAATTTAAAGGAAAAGGGTTCATTGCGATCGCGCGAACTATCAAACTTTTTACCATTCTCCAAAGTGCCAGTATAATGCACCGTCACCTTCTGACCAGCTTTCGGAGTAGCGCCAGTTCCTTCTACCAACTCCACATATTTTAGACCAGAAGGCATTGTTTCAGCCTTCCCACTAGCGGCTGCTTCATTCCCAGAATCAGCACTTGATGGATTAGTCATAGTATTACTCGCAAATAAAGTACCTTGGGGTGCTGAACTAGCCACCTGCTGTTGCGGCCCAGTCAGTTCATCAGCTAAAGCTGGTTTTTGGGGGCTGCTAAATTGCGCCACCAGCAAAATTAACCCACAGACCAGCATAACTGCAACGCTGATCAGAATCGCTTTCAAAATCCTTCCTCCCTGAAATCTTTGCAGCTGCCATCAAATCCTACCAGTTTTCTTAGCGCCACAGCTTATTTTCCAAGTCACGCACCTGACGTTCCAAACGGTCAATCCGTCCCCGCAACTCATCCACTTCCGACTGACGCGACACTCCCAAGTCCTGCATCATATTTCGCATCTGGCGCTGCATCTGCGCCTCAAAATTGTTACCGGGATCTGATTTCAACTGATTCATCAAATCATCAACAAACGCCTTCGCTTGGTCAGGATTAATTTTACCTTCCTTAACCCATTGATCGCTAACTTCCCGAATTTTCTCCGCTACCAAAGATGTCGTACCTACACCAATCATTAATAGC
>JBAVZX010000707.1:0-4354 GCA_049589015.1 Phormidium sp.
AATGAAAGATGGTAAAACTTTTTCTGTTCCTGATACTGCTTTTCCAGAACTTATTGCTGCTAATCTTGCTGCTGATCAACATTGGTGTAGCAACTTCAGGGAATTAGTTGCAGAGAAGAAAGATTTCCGAAATTTATTGTTTAGAAAAGGAGAACTACATCAAGTGGCAAAAGCTATTAAAGATCAGGAGGACATTGCCATCATTCGAGCTTTTCATAAAGCTTGGCAGATGACAATGGGACAAATCGGTGAACGAGCCCAACAAAATCATCTAGATTTTAATCGATTAGTTGAGGTTCGTCAGGAAAAAATGCGTAATGAAATTCTCAGACTAAGAACTTCTGATGCTGCTGCAAATTGGTTTCTCAAGTTTTGTGCGGATGCTACAAAAGGTGGCTCTCTTGCACCAATGCGTGAAGATGCTGAACTTATTAGAGCATTTATTTTCAATCGAAGAAACTTCGATCGATTGCAGAATCTTTTACTGTTCGCTCTTGTGAGCTACGAATCTGAAAAAACCAACACAGAAACAACTAAAAACGGAGACAACTAAGATGGCTACACATTACTTGTACGGGACAATTCTTACTAACGAAGCCGTAGCAGCAAACAATCGTGGTGACAATATTGGCAATACTACTACACTTCAGAAAGTCTTTCATCAAGATGACGTACATACGAGCGTATCAGCAGAAGCAATACGTTTTGCACTTCGCTATCGGTTCCAATTGGAGGCTGTTGATGAAGTCAATCGTAGCTATGGATATGAACCTGAGACAGGTAAATTGAAGCTTTTGTACAAGGATGAAAAACGCACTCAATGGAATCCTAATGGTGACAAAGTATTTATTGATGACGATTTGATGGGTTTCATGGATGCTGAAGCTGCGGCAAAGGAAAAAGAAGAAGGTATTGATACTAATGAAGATGCTGACAAACCAAAAGCCACTAGTGATGAAGAGGCTGAAAAATCAAAAACCAAGAAAAAAGGTAAGCCTCAAGGTAAAGTTACTGTTCGCCCAAGTCCTTTAGCGATCGGTCGGGCTGTCAGTTTGCGCCCCTATCGTGCAGAGCTTTCTTTTAACTGTCTTTCTGGAGAAAAGGTAAAAGGTAAACTTTCCCTCTATAGTGCAGAAATGCACACAACAGAGTATCAGTACTCTTTTGGGCTAAATCTTGGTGATGTTGTTAAAAAGAAGCATATTGCTAGTTTGATTGAGGCAATTATTGATCCACCGCCCGTCGCTGGCAATCACAGTAGGTTTGCCTATGATTTTTCTCCGGCTTCAATTGTGTTGCGAGTAACTAATGCTCATTCTTCCAAAATTCAAAACTGTTTTGAGCATGATGAGGAAAAGCGGACTTACACGATCGCCCGTTTAATCGATCGCATTGAGTCTGGCGATATTCCTGCATCCGAAATAATCATTGGTGGTCATGTTGCCAAAACTGAGGAAGGTACGAAACTAAAAGCATTAGATGTAGCTGTATTTCCTGGTGTAATTGCTGCGGCAAATCAGGCACGTAAACGTATTGCTTTTTTTGGGCAGGAGTATAAAGAGGTAGCTCCTATTTCTAGTGAGACTACAGGAGGTGTAGCTTGATTGCCCTTCATATTGAAGTTCCATACGCCAGTTTTCGTAAATCCTATGCGCGATCGCTAGCCGAAACTTACCCATTCCCGCCACCAGCTACCATCTACGGAATGTTGCTATCTTTTGTAGGCGAATATTTTCGGGCAAGGCATTCAGGGGTTGGATTAGCCTTTGCTTATGCCTATAAACCTAAAATTGCCACTACTTTGCGAAAACTAAGCCGCTATAAATACGGTGTTGCCACTAAGCAATCAAAGCTAGGAAATGCTCCAGATTTTATTGAGACATTATGTGGTATTGACTTTGTTTGCTGGATAGATAGTGCTCAGGAATCTCAAACAAAACCAACGCTTGAAAATCGCTTATTAGAAGCTATCGAGTATCCTGAGAGGATAAGCCGCACAGGAATTGTTAGTTTGGGTTTAAGTGATGATGCAGTTAATGATATCTCGTTGTTAAAATCATTCAATGATAATTGCCATTGGCTGATTCCCAGTAGTAATGGTGAGATAGAATTACCTGTTTGGGTTGACCATGTTGGTTCAATTAATACACGCTGGCAGCGTTATCATTTTGATCGCAATTCTCAGGCTATAGCTGAAGTTCCCCCAAAGGATCGCTTTACCTTAATTGCCGCTCCTCACATTTAAACTGCTATCATCTTCAATATCGTTAGACCTTACCTACAAAAAACAAAAGCTCCCGGAAATTGCAGAAAAGCGGAAACTTTTTTGCTAGGTGAAATAGTTAAAGTTATTTCAATCTGATAAATCATCAGGTAAAAAACCTTAACTAAAGGCATATTTCACTATGCAAACACTAGATGTTCCTCTCTCACCTATTCAAAACACCATTCGCGTTTCTGCCCTCCATGCTCTTGCCTATTGTCCGCGACTTTTCTACCTAGAAGAAGTCGAAGAACTTTACACCCAAGATGCAGCAGTTTTTGCTGGTCGCAGACTGCACGTTGACATTGAAAAGCAGGAGGATGAAGAGTGGTTAGACCTGTTTCTAGAAAGTGAAGAATTAGGATTACGAGGTCGAGTTGATGCCCTTCGCACTCGTGATGGAGAAACTATTCCTTATGAACATAAGCGAGGTCGCTGTCACCGAGATGATAACAATCAACCGCAAGCTTGGGAGAGCGATCGCATCCAAATCCTAGCCTACGCTTGTCTGTTGGAATCAGCTTTGGGCATCACCATCAAAGAAGGCAGAATTCGTTACCATGCCGATAACGTACTAGTTCACATTCCTTTGGATGATGCTGGACGAACCGCAGTCAAAGATGCGATTCAAAAGGCTCGATCGCTCAAGCAATCCATCCATCGTCCCCCGGTGCATGATAACGAAAGGTTATGCGCTCGTTGTTCCCTGGCTCCAGTTTGTTTACCAGAAGAAGCACGACTAGCTCACGATCGCGAATGGCAACCGATTCGCCTATTTCCTAAAGATGACGAACGGCAGGTTCTTCATGTTTTAGAACCAGGGACAATGGTTGGTCGCACCGGAGAACAACTTAAAATCAGCCGTCGCAATCAACCAGTGGAAACCTACCCAATTCGTCAGGTGGGACAAGTTGTGCTGCACAGCTTCGCGCAAATCTCGACCCAAGCTTTGCATTTTTGTGCTGATTCTGGGATTGGAGTACACCTGATTTCTGGTGGTGGGCGCTATCTCGGTAGTTTTGATACTAGAGTTGGCAGTATTCAGCGCCGGATTCGCCAATATCAGGCTTTGAGTAATTCTGATACTTGTTTGCAACTGGCACGAACACTGGTTACTTGTCGCGGACAAGGACAGCGGAAGTTTTTAATGCGTGGGGCTAGGGGTATCAAGGAAGTTCCAGAGAAATTGCAAAAAGCGATCGCCCAAATGCAACGAGTACTCAAGCAAGTACCAAAAGCTCAGTCTTTAGAATCACTTTTAGGACTTGAAGGTAACTTAGCAGCATTGTATTTTGGTGCTTTGCCTAATTTAATCTCCCAAACAGTTCCCCAGGAGTTGCATTTTGATGGTCGGAATCGTCGCCCACCCCTCGATCGATTCAACGCTTTGTTGAGTTTTGGCTATGCCTTACTGATCAAGGATGTAATGAATGCGATCCTAACAGTTGGCTTAGAACCAGCGTTAGGTTTTTACCATCAACCTCGTTCCCAAGCTTCACCTTTAGCACTAGATTTAATGGAAATCTTCCGCGTGCCATTGGTGGATATGACGATCGTTGCTTCCATTAATCGTGGACAATGGGATGTCCAAGCTGATTTTGATGCCCGAAAGCACCAAGTTTGGTTGAGTGAATCAGGACGGCGCAAACTGGTCAGTTTATATGAAACCCGAAAAGAGGAGAGTTGGAAACATCCTGTAACTGGGTATTCCCTAACCTATCGCCGTCTGTTGGAACTAGAAGTCCGGTTGTTGGAGAAGGAATGGATGGGTGAGGGTGGTTTATTTGGTCAGCTGGTGTTGCGGTGAGGTGAACAAATGGCTGAAGCAAAAAACTGGTATTTGGTTGCTTATGATATCCGTTGCTCTAAACGCTGGCGTAAAGCTTACAAACTGTTGCAAGGTTATGGGGAACGATTGCAATATTCTATGTTTCGTTGTTGGTTAACTCAACGCGATCGCGAAAAGTTACGCTGGGAATTAGAGCAAATTTTAGCCCCAGAAGATGCGCTGCTGCTACTTCGACTCTGCAACCGTTGTGTTGAGGGAGTGCAAATGTACAATCGTCCTGGTGCATGGCCGCTGCAAGAAGA
>JBAVZX010000708.1:0-4522 GCA_049589015.1 Phormidium sp.
CAAACAGGCAGAAGAAAGCTTACAAAAGTCCCATAAAGAATTAGCAGATTTCAAATTTGCTTTGGATGAATCTGCGATCGTTGCTATTACTGATAATCAAGGTGCGATTCAATATGTTAATGATAACTTCTGTGAAATTTCTGGTTATAGTCGAGAAGAATTGCTAGGAAAAAATCACCGGATAGTCAATTCAGGCTATCATTCTCAAGCTTTTTTTCAGGAAATTTGGACGACAATTTCCCAAGGTAAAGTTTGGAAAGGTGAAATTAAAAATCGTGCTAAAAACGGCAGTATTTACTGGGTAGATACGACAATTGTGCCCTTTTTGAATGGGCAAGGAAATCCTTATCAATATATTGCTGTTCGCAACGATATTACAGACCGCAAACAGGCCGAAGAAGCTTTGCGCCAACAAGCTAAAAGAGAAAGATTAGTAGCAGAAATTGCCCAACGTATTCGCCAATCTTTAGATTTGAATGAAATTCTTAATACTACTGTAACAGAAGTTCAGCGTCTACTTAAGAACGATCGCGTTTTAATTTTCCGCTTTGATCCAGACTGGAGTGGAGTTGTTGTTGTAGAATCAGTTAATCTGAATTGGCGACCAATTTTAGGAGCAAAAATTTCAGACTCTTTCTTCAAAAATACTGCTCGAAGACAATGCTATGAACAAGGTGGTATTCAAGCAATTGAAGATATTTTTGACGCAGGTTTATCGCCATGCCACATTAAATTACTCAGTAAATTTCAAGTCCGCGCTAATTTAGTTGTACCCATTTTACAGGAAAATAAGTTATGGGGTTTATTGGTTGCTCATCATTGTTCAGATCCGCGAAAATGGCAAACTTGGGAAATCGAATTATTAAAACAATTGGCAACGCAAGTAGAAATTGCCATTCAACAATCAGAACTTTATCAACAAGTACAACAGGAACTTGCCGAACGTAAATTAGCAGAACAAAAAATTCTAGAACAAGCTGCTTTACTTGATGTGACAACTGATGCAATTTTGGTTCGTGATTTGAATCATCATATTTTATTTTGGAATCAAGGAGCAGAGAGACTTTACGGTTGGAAAAAAGAAGAAGTATGGGGCGAATTTGCTAATAATTTGCTTTATTGGGAAACACTGCCACAGGAACAATATATCTATGAAACTGTTCTCAGCAAAGGGGAATGGCAGGGAGAATTGCAACAGGTAACAAAAGATGGGAGAGAAATTGTTGTTGAAAGTCGTTGGACTTTAGTGCATGATTCAGCTGAAGAACCAAAAGCAATTTTAATGGTGAATACTGATATTACACAGAAACAATTAATGGAGCGGCAATTTTTGCGATCGCAACGCATGGAAAGTATTGGCACTCTAGCAGGAGGAATTGCCCATGACTTAAACAATATTTTAGCTCCTATTCTCATGGCAGTACAACTTTTAAAATTACAAATTAGCACTGCACAAGGGCAACAATGGTTAGAAATCCTTGAAGATAGCACCAGAAGAGGTAGTGAATTAATCAAACAAGTGTTATCTTTTGCCCGGGGGTTAGATGGTGAACATGGAGTTTTACAAATTCGCCATTTAATTAAGGAAATTAAGAAAATTGTTGAAGAAATTTTTCCCAGATCGATCGAAATTTACACTGATGTATCTAAGGACTTGTGGGCTGTTTGTGGTGATGCTACTCACCTGCATCAAGTGTTAATGAATTTGTGTGTTAATGCTCGTGATGCTATGCCTACAGGTGGCACTTTAAGTATTAGCGCCGAAAATTTAGTAATTACCAAAAATGATGCCGAGTTGCAAATAGATGCCCAACCGGGATCTTATGTAGTCCTTACGATTAGTGATACCGGAGTTGGTATTGCGCCAGAAATTCTCGATCGCATTTTTGAACCTTTCTTTACTACAAAAGAAGTTGGTAAAGGCACAGGTTTAGGACTTTCCACTGTAATTGGTATTATTAAAAGCCACAAAGCATTTATTACTGTTTCCAGTAAATTAGGCAAAGGTAGTGAATTTAAAGTATATCTTCCTGCTGTAGAAGCAACAGCAGATTTGTATGAGGAAGATGGGGAATTACCAATGGGAAACGGTGAATTAATTTTAGTTGTAGATGATGAAGCTCCAATTCGAGAAATTACTAAGAGTTCCTTAACAACTTACGGTTATCAAGTTTTGACTGCTAAAGATGGAGTAGAAGCGATCGCTCTTTATGTAGAACATAAAAACGATATTAAACTGGTATTAGTAGATATGATGATGCCAGTATTAGATGGTGCTAATACTATTCGCACCCTGCAAAGAATTAATCCCAAAGTCAAAACAATTGCCTCTAGCGGGTTAGTATCCGGTACACATTTCCCAGAAGTAGGAAATACTAGCGCTAACAAATTTTTACCTAAACCTTACTCAACTCAGGAATTACTAGAAGTAATGCACGATTTATTACAAGAAAATTAATAACAAACTCTAATTTTGGTTTTTTCACAGTTCATCGTATAACCTGTACAAGCTCTCCTGGCATCACCAACTACTTTTGAGCGCACCCCAATCTAATTAACAAACTTTTTCTAAGCAGTACAATAAATAGGTGTATATTAAACGGAGAATTTCTAAGGGTTTACCTATGAACAAATCTTTTTCTTGCGTAAATTCTTCCCAATTTTCTTGCTCTACAAGACATGATAATGAACGCCAAACTCCTGCCTGTTTTAAAGTTACACTATCTACAATGCCTGTAACAACTACTATAGCTCCTTGCTGATCTGGCAACTTAAATTGGTCTAACTCCTCAGCGAGTTTATAACTCAATTCTTGAGAATTCTTACCTATTTTTTTTCTAGTATCTGGCAATTGTTCACCTGCTTTTCTCTTGTGGCTCAGTTCTTGTATTTGAGTCCATAAAACTTTGAATCCTAGTTCATTATCGCAATCAATAATAGATTTATCAATTACTTCTAGAAAATCATCATCTTTTCGTAAAGCACAAGCAGCAAGCATCCGCAAAAATGGTTCTTCAGCAGTTTTAGCAATCCAGACTAAAGAATTAAAGATTTCACGACCCTGAAAATCACATCTTTGACTTGATTTTAGACCAAAAATTAACAATAGTAACTCTTCTCCAGTTTTTGATAAAATAATTGCCGGAGCATTTTTTTGCCTTAGCCTATCAATAGAATGAAGTACAAGAGGTTTAATTAGTTCGTTGTCATTTCGTAGCCATGTATAGTCATGATTAGGATAAACTCCACAACTCTGGACATATATTTGCATCCTTATCTCCTTTATTTATTCACATTTAACCATCCTTCTTCATCTTGTAAAACTGCAAAACCACCAGTTGTTTTACAATTTTCTGCGAATTCGATCACTGCTTCTCTAAAAGCATTATCTTCAAAAATGTCTCCTAACGCCCTGCGGAGATATTTCCAAAGTACAAATCGCTGTTCTAGATGAATATTGAGGAGAAATCTTAATAAATATCGAAGTGGCTGTTCGCAATCTACTGGATTGTATTTAGGAGTATTAGTTTTACGAAAATAAAAGTGTGGGTATGGTTGACCATTATAGTTTTTAACATTTATTCTCGAGAACTCTACATTTCCTAATGTTTGAATAGGTGTAATAACTGCCACTACATGAGAGCGTAAATTTGGCTTATCAAAAAACTCAATCAAAGAACTATATCCTTCTTGAACGCGATTGAGTAATTCGGTAGGATATTGCCGCATATACTTTTCACATTTAATAGGAACGAAAATAACTAATCTTGGATATTTTAAATTTTGATAGGATGTTTTGAAGTAATCGGTTACTAAATTAGGTTTGTTAATTAGATCGTGCCAACGTCCTTCTTCTTCCATAAGAGCAGGTGCATCAATCGCAATCAGTACAATTCCGCACTCATCTAAAAGGTTTTTTACTGATTCCATATCAGATGTTAGATCTTTTCCGGGAAAATCAATAAAAAAAAGTTTTATAGTTGCATCCATCCCTGCTTTAGCCAGTCTAAACTCGAAATCTTGAGGCTCTGTAGTACCCTTAATTCCTCCTACTACTTCTAGCTCATTTTGGGTATCAAAACAGCTTTTTAAATCAGCCCTTTTGTCTTGCAGAATTAATGAAGTTTTTAACTCTGGTCGCAGCATCAACAAAGTTTTTTGGGTTGTTTTGTCAAACTGCTCAGACATTGCAGTTAAAAGACTAGTTTTTCCTACTCCTCTAGGGCCAAATACCGTGATCTTAATCTTTCTTGGCCCTTCTAAAGGTTTCTTGAACAGTTTCTTAGCTGATTGGAAAAAGTCTTTGTTTTGAGATGCACTCATTTGAACTTTCCTGAATTTTTTTATAATTATATTTTAAAATCCTGGCTCTAATCTGATCGCTTCTTCTATCTGCTTGACTAAGCCTAACCATTTTTGATGCAGATGAGAGTTTTCAGTTAATGCCTTAAATTCAGATGACCATATTTTCGTTTTCTCTAATTGTAAAAAAATCCGCCATTCATCTTTCACGCCTTCAGCA
>JBAVZX010000709.1:0-1832 GCA_049589015.1 Phormidium sp.
TCAGTTTTCTTCCAGGTGGCATAATTTGGGTATTAATACTGCTGTGTCTAATTACAGGCATTCTCAGCTATTTGCAAGAAACTGTTTGGTAAAACTTTGTGAGGAGATAGCAAAATGCAAAAATATATTTGTACAGTCTGCGGTTATATCTACGATCCAGAACAAGGCGATCCTGATAGTGATATTTCACCAGGCACAGCCTTTGAAAATATTCCTGAAGATTGGGTTTGCCCTGTTTGTGGGGCAGGAAAAGAAGATTTTGAACCCTACGACGAGTAGTTGATTAAGTTGAGTATCAAACGAATAAAAATTGTAGTTATCGGTGGTGGGGCGGCTGGCTTTTTCGGTGCAATTACCTGCGCCCAAACTCATCCTGATTCGGAAATTACCATTTTAGAAGCGAGTCATGAATTCTTAACCAAAGTGCGAATTTCTGGTGGGGGAAGATGTAACGTGACTCATGCTTGCTTTGAACCAGGGGAGTTAGTGCAGCATTACCCTAGAGGTGGGAAAGCTTTGCGGGGGGCTTTTAGTCGCTTTCAACCAAGGGATATGGTAGCTTGGTTGGCGGCGCAAGGTGTGGAACTGAAAACTGAGTCAGATGGGAGGATGTTTCCGGTAACGGATGATTCAGGGACGATCGCTAACTGCTTACTCAGAACAGCTAAAACTTTAGGAGTAGAACTACGTACAGGAGTAAAAGTATCCTCAGTTCAGCAAATTCCCGGAGAATTAAGCAATTTTGAAGTGCGGTTGAAAAATGGCGAGGTAATAATTTGCGATCGCCTCCTCCTAGCTTCCGGTAGCAACCCCACAGGCTACCAAATTGCCCAAGCATTAGGTCATCAAATCGCTACACCAGTGCCATCTTTATTTACCTTTAATATCCCCGATCCCCAATTAAGAGAATTAGCCGGAGTTAGCGTCGAAAAAGTCAAATTGCGCTTACAAATAGCAGAAAAAAACCATTTTGAACAAACTGGGGCAATTTTAATTACTCACTGGGGTTTAAGTGGCCCAGCAATTTTAAAACTTTCCGCTTGGGGCGCGAGAATTTTACAGGAAAATCACTATCAAGCAACTTTACTGATTAATTGGATTCCTGATTCTAACTCCGAATTTTTACGTAAACAGTTGTTAGCAGTCAGATCTCAATTACCACAACGGCAAATTTCCACCACTTGTCCACTTCTTTTCCCCAGACGTTTGTGGGAATATTTAATTGCCCGTGTGGGTATTTCTGCGGAAGACCGCTGGGCAGGACTTTCCAATAAAACCCTGAATCAACTCATAAGAGAAATTACCCAAGTTCAGTACCAGATTAAGGGTAAAGGAGTTTTTAAAGAAGAATTTGTGACTTGTGGTGGTGTGAACTTAAAAGAAGTAAATTTTAAGACGATGGAAAGTAAGTGTTCTCCGGGGCTTTACTTTGCCGGGGAAATTCTCGATATTGATGGTGTAACTGGCGGATTTAATTTTCAGAGTGCATGGACAACCGCTTGGTTAGCTGGTCAGGCAATGGGAAACTAGGAATTATTGCCTCTCGCTTCTCCTCTAACTCTTGTGTTCTCTGCGCCGGAAGCGGTTCAATTAATATTTAAAAACATGAAATTCAGCGAAATTGTCCAAAAATTAGATGTCCCTTCCCATAGCTTGATATCAAATAGTGACCTCGATCCAGAAATTACTGGACTTGCCCCTATTGATAACGCGCCTACAGGTACTTTAAGTTATATAGAAGGGGGAAAATTTGCGCCGATGGTCAATAAAACTACCGCTAGTGCCCTGATTTTGCCGCCAAATGAACAGTTACAGGAACAAGCAATTGAAAG
>JBAVZX010000710.1:0-2317 GCA_049589015.1 Phormidium sp.
GAACCGCAGAGACACAGAGGACACAGAGAGAAGAAATGGAGAAGTTTTTATCTGCATTCATCTGCCTTAAAAAACAAAGAATTCGCATTTTTTCCAGAAGTCTATTGAGAAGAATCACGAGTTAAAAAGGGAACTTCGACAACTTCACCTTCGACTTCTCCAACTCGCACTTTTAACCCTTCCCCACCAGCTTTTGTACGCACATAACCCAAACCAAAATAACCATTGTCAGTTTCGGTAAAACTCGTAAGTTTTCCTACCTTTTCATCATCCAAAGTAATTACGCTTCCAATTTCCACAGGCGCAGCTAAACGAATCCCCCAAAGTTGTTGTTTTACACCTTTATAAGTGTTTAACCTGGCAATAGTTTCCTGACCAATATAACATCCCTTAGTAAAAGAAATCGTTTGCCACAAACCCGCCTCTAACGGGTTATAATCATCTGTTAATTCTTGGTCTGGAATTGGTCTACCTTGAGTAATTCTTAACTGTTCCCAACCTTCTTCACCCAAAGGAACTGCACCTAATTCTACTAACTTTTTCCATAACTTCGCTGCATACTCAGCCGCCACAATTAAAGTATAACCCGGAATGGCTAAACCGCTGCCAACAGCGACTCGAAACTCAATATCTTCTAACTTAAATAATTGGTGATTACCATAAGCTTGATTAATAATTTCTTCTGCACCCAACTCTTTAACAATTCGCTGACTTTCCGGCCCCATTAAACTAAAAGTAGCAGTATCATTAGTAATATCTTTCAGTTTCACCTTATCAGCAAAAAAGATATATTTATCTAACCATTGCAGCAAATATTCCCGACGATTGGGCGAAACTAAAAGTAATACTGCATCTTCCCAAATATAAGCAGTAACTAAATCAATAGTTCTCGCAGTAGACGAAACAAAAACTGTATCACAACCTGCACTAGGTTTTAGAGATTGAAAATCATTAGTGCTTTGATTGTGTAAAAAGCGCAATCTATCATCATCGCTAACTAAAATTCTACCCCAGTGGGATCGATCGCACAAAGCCACCCCTTCCCTAGCCGCCAACAAAGCATCCAACTCATTCCCAAAACTAACCGCTATTCCATCGATAATATTTGCGCCAGCCGCAACTTGAATATCACGTAACTCTTGCATCATCCTTACCTACCTCCAAGTTTTAAAGTTTACTAACTACTGGGTAAATTTGCAAATACTTCCGAAATTATCCGTTGCGTTTTTACCTCCAACTTTTCCCAATCTACATCCCCAGTTTCATCAATTAAACTAGTATCAACCTGAACATCTTGGCTTTCCAGTTCCGAATGAGTAGGCTGGTACTCCAGAAAACACACCTGGAAGCAAACTTCCCACAAATTTACACTAAATTCTTGATCTTTGTGTTGCAAACGCAGTAGATAGCCCGGATAAGGGCTTTGCACTTCCTCATAAGTACCCTTCCAAGCAGATTCTTCCAATTGCTTACGAAGATTATCAACAATACGAAGATAGGCGGGCTGCATCAACAACTCAGCTTGCTGCCAAGCAACCATATTAGTAATTTTCGGCTTCATTGGTATCGATTTGGATGGGAATAGTTTTTAGACTATCACTCCTAAGAGGTGCATTGTAACCCATTACAACAGATAAGTGCGATCGCGTCCCAGTTCTTTCGCCCGATACAACGCCCTATCAGCCGCCGCAATCAACTCTTCCGGTGAAGACTCCCGATGAGGAACAATGCTCGAAACCCCTAAACTGAGAGTAACATATTGGCTGATTGGTGATTTACTATGGACAATTTGTAAACCTTTGACTTTAGCCCGAATTTTTTCTGCAATAGCAAACGCTATTTCTGCATTTGTATTTGGCAAAATCACCGCAAATTCTTCTCCACCATAACGCGCCACCAAATCAGCTGGACGATTGACAGTTTCTCGAATCGCCTTTGCTACTTCTTGTAAACAAAAATCCCCCACCAAATGACCGTAAGTATCATTATAAGGCTTAAAGTAATCCACATCGCACATGATCAAAGACAAACAATTTGAATTACCCTTAAACCTAAAACCTTGGTTCTCTTCAATTAACAAATGTTGCCATTCTTGGCTCAAGTAGATATTAAACCAATAGCGGTTTGCTAATTGAGTTAAACCATCTAAAGTCGCCAAGCGATGTAACTCTTGATTAACGCTTTGTAATCTCTCATAGAGTTGTGATTGTTGAATAGTTATTCCTATCTGTCTTGCCAATTGCTTGAGTAATTCCAACTCTAATTCTTCACTCTCAAGTTTTTGCGAAATGTTTTCCACAATTAATAATCCCCATAT
>JBAVZX010000711.1:0-1585 GCA_049589015.1 Phormidium sp.
AGCCTCTGTTTCTCGTTCCCAGGTTCAACCTGGGAACGAGGTTGAGGTTTTGGAGGTTCTACCTCCATTGCTGCAAAATCTAAGTAAGGGCGGGTTTTGTAGTTAACTCTTCTGCTGTGATTACAAAATTATCTGCTAAACCCGCCCCTACAACTCAGAACTTTCCTAGCCCCTAATCTCTCATCTGAGATTATCTTAAAGATAAGTGGACTTATTAGAATTAGACTTTTAGAGAAATGGCAACAAGTGATTTATCTAACTCGCAACTAAATGAAGTCAATCAGCCACTTCCCAAACTTAATTTGCTGACGATGTTTCGGTTGGCATTATTTCAAATGGGATTGGGTATTTTGGCGGTTTTGACATTGGGAGTTCTCAATCGAGTTATGATTGATGAGTTAGCTATTCCGGCAACAATTGCAGCGGGAATATTAGCAATTTCTCAGTTTATGTCGCCAACCAGGGTTTGGTTTGGTCAAATGTCTGACAGTAAAACTATTTTTGGTTTTCATCGGACAGGTTATGTTTGGATTGGTGCTGCTTTATTTGCGTTGATATTATCTTTAGGGGTGCAGGTTATTTGGCAATTAGGTAGTTTAGTGGAAGCTAATGGACAATGGTCTTGGACTATTCCTACTCTGGGTTGGACTGCTTTAGCTGGGTTAGTTTTTGCTTTGTACGGAATTGCAAGTAGTATCAGTTCTACTCCTTTTTTCGCTCTTTTGGTAGATGTTTCTGATGAAGACGATCGCGGAAAGTTAATCGGCATTGTTTGGTCAATGATGACTGTGGGAATTGCGCTAGGTGGGATTACTAGCAAAATTTTACTTAGGGGATTAGAAAATAATGCTTCTTTGGATGTTTTGCGATCGTCAATTAGCTGGTTTTTTATTGTTGTTCCGGCAATTGTTTTAGTTTTGGCAATCATCGCCACTTTTGGGGTTGAGAAAAAGTACTCTCGCTATACTTCTCGCTCAAATTTAACGTCGAGGGAAGATAGCATTACTTTAGGAAAGGCGCTGAAAATCTTAACAGCAAGTCGGCAAACTGGGTTGTTTTTTACCTTTTTGCTGGTGATGACAATTAGTTTATTTATGCAAGAAGCTGTTTTAGAACCTTATGGTGGCGAAGTCTTTGGTTTGTCTATTCCCCAAACTTCTTTGTTAAATACTTTTTGGGGAATTGGAATGTTAATGAGTTTGGGCGCTACAGGGTTTTTTATTGTCCCTCGCATCGGTAAACAAAACACTACTAAACTTGGTTGTTTATTAGTGGGTGTTTGCTTTATTTTGATTATTGGATCTGGATTTACTGCTAATGCAAGAGTTTTCCAAGGTACATTAGTTTTATTTGGTTTGTCTGCTGGAATTGCTACTACTGGCGCACTCAGTTTAATGTTAGACTTAACCGCAGCAGAGACGGCTGGAACTTTTGTCGGGGCTTGGGGTTTGTCTCAAGCAATGGCAAGGGGAACAGCAACGGTAACTGGTGGCGCAGTTTTGGATATCGGTCGAACTTTGTTTAAAGTTCCCGTGTTAGCTTATGGGTTGGTGTTTGCTTTACAAGCGGTGGGAATGTTAGTGGC
>JBAVZX010000712.1:0-1739 GCA_049589015.1 Phormidium sp.
GTAATATCACCCACCTTTGTACCAGATCCGATGACATTCTGAATAGCATTAGATTGCCCGAAGTAGTCGTAGGCAGCTTGTTTAGTTGCCAGATCTGTACCTTGAGTGTTAGCTTTTTCCAAACCAGAATTATAATAATGGTTCAAGCTACTGTAGCCGTGATTCGCTACAGCAACGCTAGTAGCACTAACATTCTTGTAAACGCCAGTAGTGGCAGCATTAGAATCGTTAGTACCAGCAAAACGAACGCCAAACAAACTGTTTGTACTGCTAGCAGTTTGAAAATTTGTACCTGATAAGTTAAAGAACAAGTCTCCCCAACCAACGTTTCCGTCAGCAGCGCCGCCGTTAGCAACTCCTGTCAAGGGCATACCACCAGTAAGGGCAACGAAAATGCTATCACCTACTTCCTTGATCGCCATGCCCTTAATTTCATAGCCCGCGCCTCCAGAACCGTCATTGAAAGCATCAATCCCATAGTTCCAGCCATTATATAGCTGTCCGGCAGTGGCTTGCTGACTAGTAGCAGAGATAAGACAAACACTAGCAGCAGCGATTCCTAATAAAGTGCGAATTTTTGTAGTTGTAATTTTCATTTGCTTCTCTCTTGATTGCTTTTGAACTCTTATAACAATAATGTTAAGCAATTAAGTATGAAGATAAAAGAGGAAAACCGGGTATTTTATATAAATTGATAGTGAAATTTTGAGATCTATTCGGCTGACTAATTCGGTAATTGTAGCTAGTAGAATTACAGGGTTTCTACTGAGATATCAATTGGATTTGAGGAGGCTGCGGCAACATTTGTTTCCTCTAAGTATTTTGCCGGATAAAACTTAAAAAATTTCCTTGATTCCTTTAAGGTTCCCTGAGTAAAAGCCTCTCGTTCCTGATAAATACACTTAATTAAGGGAATGTTTACTTCCGTTCTCTTTGCAATGTTGTGAGCCAACGCCTCAAAATTCCGCGTTGCAGTTGTTTGGCGAGAGCCAAAGCGCACCCAGATACGTCCTTTGTAGCTCATACCAATTCTCTATGAAGATGCGCTGCACGGAACCCCACCCCAAACCCCTCCCTGTGGACGGGGAGGGGCAATGATTAAGCACAATTTTACAGAGAATTGGGATCGCAGGTGGAGCATCTGATGGTTCCACTATTACGATCTCTCACGTTATTGGCGGCAATATCTGCTTCAGCTTTAGCAATGAGAGCGTCTAATTTGCCTGATGCTAAATCTGACTTGATTTGGCGATACGTGCTAACGCACAGGCTGCGCGATCGCACTTTTCCGATAATATTTCTGATTGTTTAACTTTAGTAAATTACGAATAAAATGTATTAAATCTGACTCGATTTGTCGATCGCACTTCCCATCTCGCACATAGCCAAAGTGCGATCGCTCATCTTTACGATCTTACATCTGAACTTTTCAGATTGTTTCCCCCATAATTAGAGCAAGGGTTGTAAAGAGGCGATCGCAATTAGGAGAAGCCTTGCGTACCTTAGTAACATCCAATTTTTCTAAAAGTTGGGAGGCGTGTCGCGTCTTATGATATTCCTTCTTTAGCGTATTTCGGGTAGCCTTTTTCAGAGCCGATGCCAGTCTATCTTTATCGATTTCCTCCACATTAGCAGGTTTGGGAATCGCGCTTTCTTGGAATCCCTGCCCATAGTAATCGCGTAAGGCGTCAATGTCTGCAATAAACCATGCTTCCATCGTGTGAACCATCAGATAACAG
>JBAVZX010000713.1:0-2325 GCA_049589015.1 Phormidium sp.
GCAAACGAGTTTCTAAATGCTCATCAGATTTTAAAGTCAATGGCTGGGTGTTAAACTCTATCTGTTTAAATTTTTCTTCTGATGGTTTCACGTTAATAGTTGTAAATTTACGTTTTACCTTATCTAATCTCTCCTTTTGGTCATCTAACATAGCTTTTAAATTTTGAGCTTTTTTTGCATGGATATCTCTAGAAAACTGTATATCTTTAATTACAGAATCATCAGATTTTGCCTTTAAAGCACGCTGATATAGGCTTTCCCATTTATCTGCTTCAGCTTGAGCTTTTTTATAGTCGCGTTCACAAATTGCCAGGGCTTGTATATTAGCGGCAATAGCTGATTGTGCGGGAGAGTATTCCATAATTCGGTGTTATTACATTTAAAAAGCTTCTAGGCTAAGTATGCCCAGATAAGCTTCAATTTTCACAACTTCTCCCAATTTTCTATAAAAAAAGGGCGGGCAAGATGCCCACCCTACAAGAGATTTTATTCACTCACGCAGGAAGCGACAATTTGCGCTTGCTGCCACAATTTAAACAAAAAGAATTCAGTTCGATCGCTCATCGTGACGACAAAAACCCCTTCATCACACTCAGAACTTGCCGAAACCCAGCTGCCGCGCAAACTAATTTCGACATAATCGACATCGCAAGCACTTACAGAGATAATTTCAGAATCTTCGCGTCTTGCCTCAATTTCCAGACGTTCAATCCCTGGCAAATCAGCAGGTAGCAAGAACGAAGCAGTGCTTGGTTCAACGCAAATATGCCAACCAGCGCGGAGGGACAGAATCACCCGTGTCGTCACCCAATCTTCTAAAGATTGCGCCAGACGCTCCAAATTAAAGCTATTTTCGGTGTAAGTGAGTTTCAGCATTATCGGGTTTCTCCCGCTTTTATTCCAGGTTTTCTTGCTGTTCGCGCCAGAACTGTTCGGCAAAAGAGACTGCTGGGTGCATAGGCGCTTTCGGTTGACTTCGCAATAGCATTCCCGCTTGTAAAGGAGTGCGATCGCCCTTTCGAGAATTACACCTTTCGCAGGCAATAACTACGTTATCCCAGCTATGTTTTCCGCCCTTCGATCGGGGAATCACATGATCCAGCGTCAATTTCTTCGTGCTACCGCAGTATTGGCAGCTATAATGATCCCGCCGTAAAACCTCACGTCGATTCACCGGAGGCACTTTCCACAATCGTTCATTGCTAGTAACAGTCAGGCGAATCTGTTGTGGAACATCAAACACCTGAGAAGGCGATCGGATCTGCACAGTCTTACACTTAATCAGATCCAGCGGTTCCGCCTTACCAGTCACCAGCAAAACAACTGCACGCTTAATATTGACTCGACTCATCGGCAAGTAGTTCTGGGAAAAAACCACCACCGACTGTCCTAACACATCTATTGGATTGCGTATCTGCGGTTGCGAAGCTATCGTCACGATTCAACTCCTTATTTAAAAACCCCCGCCTCTTTTTACTGAGAAGCGGGGGTAAGAAGGTTTTTTGGTTCTTCTTGTTTTATGCAGGTACAGTAATTCTGCGCCTGTACCTCCCGCTTCGTTTCGGTAAATTTGCTTTTAGATTAAATAGATGACTGACGAAATTAATAAATTCGCCATCTTTTGACCAATCTCGTTCTCCAAAAACATAGATTCCCCGCAACAAATAATCCACCCCTATACCAATTCCAGCACACCACGAGGCTTGGTTGCCACCGTCGAAGCGTGGGGAAGAAGGCATTTGAGTGGAAACAGAGTGTTGGTGAATCACAGTAGTAGTTTTTGAAAGCTGTATCTTAGAAATCTTACTTTTTAAATACTACACTTGTATTATAGATTTGTCCACCCTTTTTTGGAGAAAAGATCATGCAAGCCCTAACTCGTACCTCTACCACCGAAATGGACGTTACCAGCATCCGTTTAGAGAGAGAATTAAAGGATCGACTGAAAGACCTGGCTGGCAATCAGGGATATCAAGCACTAATTCGGGAAATTCTCTGGAATTACGTCCAACAAAAATCAGGTTCGTACAAACCCCAATTTTCCAAATTGGATATCAGGGCAAGTATACCCGCCACAGCGCAAAAAGAAGAACGCTGCGTACTCACAGGACAGTTTATTCAACCCCAAGAACCCATGTTATTAGGACTCACGCGCCAAGGAGAATTGGTGCCACTCAGCGTAGAAAGTTTGGCAGCAGGGTGAACTACCCCACCCACAAGGGGATGGGGCTTCCCAACTCAACGGCAACCGCCTCTACGGATGACTTGCGCCCCCGTTTTGGTCTTACATTGCCTCCTTGGGCAGTAGCGCTGGTTCCCAACGCT
>JBAVZX010000714.1:0-2944 GCA_049589015.1 Phormidium sp.
TTTGATTATCGGTGGAATTAGTCATCAGTCATTTGTAATTTGCGAATTTTAACAACCTGACCAATGACTATTGACAATTAACCAAATTTGAGCATTTCTCGCCCTTCCATTACAGGTTTTTCTCCTTTCAAAAGTGGCTCTAATGCGGCTTGAATTCTTGATGCGGAAGGTGGACATCCGGGCAAGAACATATCAACTTCAATTACCTCATGTACGGGGCGCACTTTATCAAGTAATTCGGGAACAATGCCGGGGAAATTTGGTAATTGAGGAGTGGTATCGCCCAATTCCAAATAACAGCGTCTGAGTACCGGATCGGTCCCTTTAATCATATTTCGCATTGCTGGAACATTAGCCGTAACAGCACAATCACCGAAAGAAACTAAAAATTTAGTTCTCTCTCTAACCTTGAGAATTAACTCTAAATTTTCCTCGTTTGCGATCGCACCTTCCACAAAACAAACATCCACATTTTCGGGATATTCCTTAATATCAGAACCCACAGGACTGTAAACCACATCGACTTTTTCGGCTAAATCAATTAACCATTCATCTAAGTCGAGAAAAGACATGTGGCAACCAGAACAACCAGCCAACCAAACTGTAGCGAATCTTATCTTGTCCATTGTTTCAACTCCCGTGCGGTAACGATGAAATCTAACTTGCTGCGATCGCGATCCATTTCTGCCACCGTTGCGCCCTTACGGAAAATTGCCCCAGTCGGACAAGCCTCCACACATTTACCGCAACTAGTGCAAGCATCCACCGTACCCCAAGGTTGATTTAAACCAGTAATCACCTTAGCCGCAGCACCACGAAAACCCACATCCCAAACGTGAGCCCCTTCAATTTCATCGCAAACTCTCACGCATCTAGTACATAACACACAGCGGTTATGATCGATGCCAAACTTATCATGAGAAACATCCACATCGCGTTCCGGGAAACGATAAGGAAAACGGGAATGATCCATCCCCATTTCTATTGCCAAATCTTGCAATTCACAATTCCCATTCGCCACACAAACCGCACAAACATGATTACCTTCAGAAAACAACATTTCGATAATCATCCGGCGATATTCCTTCAGCTTCGGAGTGTTTGTTTGCACATCCATTCCTTCAGCAACTTCGGTTACACAAGCAGGTAAAAGCCGATTAATTCCCGCAATTTCCACCAAACATAACCGACAAGCACCAATATCCGAAATACCATCCAAGTGGCACAAAGTCGGAATTCTCGCCCCCGCTTCCTTCGCCGCTTGTAATAAAGTTGCGCCCTCTTCGATCGCTATTTCCTTACCATCAATCTTCAAAGTCTTAACAGACATAAAACCTCCCTCTTCTTCCCTTCGCGCTCTTCGCGTCTTCGCGGTTCAAACTCTTAAAAACCCTAACCATGAACAGCCACCTTGCTATTAAGAACTCCCTGCTTCAACAAAGCCAAATATTCCTCACGGAAATAGCGCAAAGTACTCAAAACTGGATTGGGTGCCGACTGACCTAAACCGCACAAACTAGTAAACTTAACCATTTCGCAAAGTTCTTCCAACTTCACCAAATCAGCCTCAGTCGCCTCACCATTAATAATCTTAGTTAAAGCCTGATACATTTGCACCGTACCAGCGCGACAAGGGATACATTTCCCACAAGTTTCACCCCGGCAAAATTCCATATAAAATTGGGCAACTTCCACCATACTTGTGTCTTTATCCATCACCACCATACCGCCAGAACCCATCATCGATCCGACCTTAGCGAGTGATTCATAATCAACAGAAGTATCCAATAAAGAAGCAGGAATACAACCGCCAGAAGGCCCACCAGTTTGCACAGCTTTTACTTCGCCGCCTGGAATTCCGCCGCCCATTTCCTCAACAATTTCGCGCAAAGTAATGCCCATTGGCACTTCAATTAAACCGTTATTTTGCACTTTTCCCGTAAGCGCAAAAATCTTGGTACCTTTGCTTTTTTCTGTGCCAATACTCGCGTACCATTCTGCACCTTCGCGGATAATTACGGCAATATTAGCAAAGCTTTCTACGTTATTAATTAACGTTGGACAATTCCAAAGTCCCGACTGTGCGGGATAAGGAGGACGAGGGCGAGGATTTCCTCTACCGCCTTCAATGGAACCAATTAAAGCTGTTTCTTCGCCGCAAACAAATGCACCTGCACCGATGCGAATGCTCACTTTAAAATCGAAATTTGATTCAAAGATTTGACTGCCTAAAACTCCATATTTTTTGGCTTGTTTGATGGCAGTTTCTAATCGTTCAATGGCTAAAGGATACTCGGCGCGGACGTAAATGTAACCTTCGCTTGCGCCAACTGCATAAGCTGCGATCGCCATTCCTTCCAGAACTCGATGGGGATCGCTTTCTAGGACCGATCGATCCATGAATGCACCGGGATCGCCTTCATCACCATTGCAAACCACATACTTTTGACCAGATGGCATTTTCGCCACAGTTGCCCATTTCAAACCTGTAGGATAACCAGCGCCACCTCGACCCCGCAAACCGCTTTTAGATATTTCCTCTACTACTTCTAGTGGTGTGAAATCATGAATCACTTTGTAGAGAGATTGATAACCACCAGCAGCAATATATTCTTCTATTCTTTCCGGGTCAATTTTGCCGCTAGTTTCCCGGACAATTCGCACTTGTCGCGCAAAAAATGGATGTTTTAAATCACCTTCTGGTGCAGTAGCTACACCACCATTTAAAGCATTAATAATACTCCCAGCATCGTTAGGTGTAACTTGTTCGTAAAGTTTTTCTTGGGAGTCAATTTCTACTAATGGCCCATTGCCACAAAAGCCCATGCAACCAACGCCTACAACTTGGACGCGATCGCTCATTCCCTGCTCTTTAACTGCCGCTTCCAAATTCTTTTTTACGCCCATTGAATTGGCGGCCCGACAACCTGTGGAAGTGCAGCAA
>JBAVZX010000715.1:0-1667 GCA_049589015.1 Phormidium sp.
AGCGTATCCTGCAACACCATCCCAATTTGCCGACGTAAGGAGTACAACTCCACTTTAGCAATATCGTAGCCATCCACTTGAATTCTGCCCGCAGTTGGCTCATAAAGCCGTTGCAGCAATTTCATCAAAGTGCTCTTACCAGAACCGCTTTGACCCACAATCCCTACAAAAGTCCCAGGTTCAAAATCTAAATTAACATTCACCAGTTGTAGTGGGCCGCTAGGATTAAACCGGAACGACAAATTTTCGTAGGTCACTCCACCTTGAATTGGTGGCATGGCAATATTAGTATTGTTAGTCTCATCTGCTTCGGGATGAGCATCCAAAATGTCGCTGAGTCGTTCAATAGACAAAGCTGTTTCTTGGAAGTTTTGCCACAACTGCACTAAACGTAACAACGGACTGGTGACATACCCAGCAATGATGCGGAAGGCGATTAATTGTCCTAAAGTCAATTGGGGTGGGTTAGAAATTACCATGTAAGCACCTACCCACAACAGCAATAAACCAGACAATTTATTAAAGAAGCCAGACAGCGAACTGGCGGTACTAAAAGTTAATACTGTTTTAAACCCTGCTGATACATAACGGGCGTATTTTTCTTGCCAATTCCAGCGGGATTTTAACTCAATGGTTTGGGCTTTAACTGTTTGAATCCCCGATAACACTTCCACCAAATATGATTGAGTGTCGGCGTGGCGTTCGGCTTTGGTGCGTAATTGGCGTTGGACGATCGGCGCAACTGTTAAAGTCAGAATGGCAAATAAGGGAATTGTTGATAAAGCCACCAAAGTCAGTGGTACGCTGTACACCAACATGAAGGCAATATAAAACACTGAGAACAGTGCATCTAACACTACAGTTAACGCTGTCCCGGTTAAAAATTGCCGAATATTTTCCAACTCGTTTACCCGTCCGGCTAGTTCCCCTACCCGACGGTTATCAAAGTAGTTCAGAGGTAATTTCAGCATGTGGTCAATTACTTCTGATCCCAAACTAATATCTATTCGGTTGGTAGTATCAACAAATAAAGTCGTCCTGATATAAGTCAGTAACGCTTCAAAAACTGCCACGACTAACAGCAATAAACCCACACTATGCAGAATGCTATCGCTGCGATCTTTAATTACTTGGTCAATAATTACCTGTGTTGCTAAAGGATTTGCTAAAGCAAATAGTTGTACCAAGAAAGAAGCGATAAATACTTCTATCAGGACTTTTTTATGTTTTTTAATTGCAGGTAAAAACCAGCGCAGACTGAATTTTTCCCTTTGTCCTTCGGGGCGGGGTTGCAGTAATAATACTTGTCCTTCTGGGCCCCAAGTTTCGGCAAATTCTTTAGGTGTGCGGCGGCGGATTCCTTCATCGGGAACTGCCAACATTAATTCTTTTTCACTAATTTTGTAGAGAATGGCAAAGCTATTTTGCCATTGAATTAATGCTGGTGCTTTTAATCTGGGAATTGCGGCGGCTTGGACTTGAATTAACTGGGCGCTAATGCCCATCATTTCCGATATACCACCACAGGTGAGGAGGGTTAGTTCTCCTTTGGTTTTAATTTGGTTATCAATAATTTTATGGATTACGTCCCGGCGAAAAGTCGCGCCTAAATACTTAGCTAGCATTTTAAAGCAAGCTAGGGGTGCTTCTACTGGGCCACGTCCTTT
>JBAVZX010000716.1:0-4913 GCA_049589015.1 Phormidium sp.
TTTCTGTCGTTATGTTCCGGGTTGAGAATCACAAACCCACCTGGAGTAACCGAAATATTGTTACTGACGCGGATGCGATAGAAAGCTTCTAAATGGTAGGAAGTATCGCTATCTTCTCGATCTTCTACATCTCTTCCTTCGTACAAGCCATCTAGGTCGTTACTGGTAACTTTAGGTGGTACACCAGCTAATAATCCCAAGAAATTACCCTTTGCCCCTAAGTCTGGAAACCCGACACTGACACTATAGTTCATCAGATCAGCTTTGGCTCCTTCATTAACTCCTGCCTTAGCTTCCGCCCGGGTGTATCCAAACCATCCAGAAATGATAAAGCTCTTCGCGGCTCGCCAGTTAGCGGATATCCCGTAAGAATCAGCCGAAGTAGCAACTGTACCGAAAGGTTTTTGAGCAAAGCCACTACCTGTACTACCAGTAACGTTGACATCTGTGCTGGGAGAGTAATAGCGAGAATAAGTCAAGCCTAAATTAAAATTCCCTTTCGGGAACAACACCAACTGAGCTAATGCGCTGTATGAACCATCAAACAAACCTTTTTTACTATCGGGATCGTTAGCACGCAACGCTAAATAACCGAAATCTAAACCAATTGCGCCAAAGTCTAAATTGATTGTTCCCCCAGCACCACCATCATTAGTGCGGTAAATGGGATTGTATCGTCCAAAGCGACCAACCAGACCACTACCACTACTTTCAAAGAATGGGTGTAGGTTATTTACAAAATCGTTAAACTCACCACTATTGGCAATCAAAGATGCTCTACCGATTTTGCCAAGGGGGAAACGATAGTACAGGTCATCAATGTCAACAGCGTTACCACTATCGCCATCAAACGCGATGCGGGTCATGTTGGTTCCCGTAACATTTCCACTAAAGGAAGGTATGTTACGTGCTTGTACTCGCACTCTCAATAAATCTTTGCCAGTGAAGCTTGTGTCAAAGTTGAGCCTTGCTCGATAGCCAAGGATGGCGTTGTCTTCTAAGCCTTGATTGCTATTGGCTCTTTCATCGCCAAAAACACTGGCTAGGCCGAAAATTACCTCGCCTCTGAGTTTAGTTGTAGTAGAAAACTGATTAGCTTCTACTTCTGTGACTCTGGCTTCTAAGGCATCTACACGACCGCGCAGAGTAGCTAGTTCAGCGGCGAATTCTTCCTGTAAGCGGCGCAAACGGTTTAAGTCTTCTTGACTTATGCCTTGAGGTAAAGCGGCAATTAATTCTTGAATCCGATCTAAACAACTATTTAAACCTGCGGCAAACTCGTAACGAGTCATGGCGCGGTTGCCGCGGAAGGTGCGATCGGGATAACCTTCAATACAACCGTATCTTTCCACTAAAGATTGTAATGCTTGGAATGCCCAGCTGGTTGGGTCTACGTCCCGCAGTTGAGAAACGGAAGTTACTTGGTCTAAACTTTCCGTTCCCTGTGTTCCTTCCATGCTTTGAACAGCGGGAACTGGTTCTTGGCTGTATTGGTCGATTTGATCTAGGGTATTGTTAGCGGCTGGCGCAGTTGGAATTTCTCTGTTCTGTGCTACTTGCTCCTGGTTTGAGGAGTTGGAGTTAACATCAGATGATGGTAAGGCAGCTAGTTCGGAATTGGATGGAGTTGGAGAGGTTCCAACAGGCAAGTCAGTAACAGCCGTATTGTCTTTAAGCAGGGGTTTGGCTGAATTTTCTGCGGCTACTGCTCCATTAGCTGCAATAATTAGGGCACTTAATACGGCAGGACTCAATTTCAGAGTGTGCCAAATGGTTCTTGACATTTTTTGCTATCCTCACACCTAAATTTTGCTTTTCGGAAAGTCTTTAAGTTTGACTTACATCGAATCGCTAACTGTTTCCACTTAATTTTTGATCCCAATTTTAGCGATACATTAATCCTTATTGCATGAACAATGTATAACTTAATTAAGTGGCATATATTACCAGTACTTAAGGTAGCACAAATGAAGATTAGGCTCCTACTACTCTAATAATCTTTTCTGAGTTTAAGACCTAAGCTTCTGCACTGGCTGGCACAAAACTAAATAACGACCATGACGCTTTAAAATTCCTTCCTCTTCAAATTGTTTCAGGAGTCTGGTTACAGTTACTCTAGTTGTACAAATTGCTTCGGAAAGAGCTTGATGGGTCAAAGGTAACTCAATTAATTTTCCTTGTTCCACATCCCGACCAAATTTTCGTGCTAACCAATCGAGTAGTTGTAATAAACGGAAAGGAACAGGTCTAGAATGAACAATATTTAGCAATTCTTCACTCAGTCTAATATGGGCAATTGCCGCATCCATAAATTGATACCAAATATTGCTTGGGATCAAATTCACTTCTACACTAGTCAAACATTCTATTTGATAAGGGTCTAGGCTAGAAAGAGGTTTCCCGACAATATCTCCTGAACCCCAAAATCCTAAAATAACTGGTTTTCCCTCTTCACTCCAAGTTAAAGTACGAACAACTCCCCGTTCAATTTTCCACAAAATATCAGACTGTAATGATAATAGGTCGTAACGGCTGAAAGTCAGCTGTTTGAGCGGAGTAGAATTTACAGAAGGGGGCGAAGAAATCAACATAGATTTTGGGTGGTAAGTGATAGTTTGTTGATGATATTGATTAGGTAAATTACCCACTAAGAAATGGGTTGACCATCTAAGCGACGGATGGCAACTACCGCAGGTTTTGGGGGGTCGTTGACAGCTTTTCCGGGCCAGTTAGAACCAATGGGAATACTGCGAGTTTGGCTGAATTTTTTCCCTTCGGTTGTGTGCATAGTAAATTTGCGAGTTTCCGCAGTAGAATTTTGCCTAGTTCCGTTTACTTCTCCCGGATGTTGTACTGCTAAAAATAGTGTTTGTTGATCTTCAGTAAAAAATGGCCCTGTAGTTTCACATTCCATTGGCCCCATGCCGAATAAATAAGTATTACCAGCGTTAGCGCCAGTAGTGGGAATGAACCAAATCGAATTATTGCCAAAGGAACCAACCTGATCTTTGCTTTTAGGATTGTTATGTTTTCCGCTAGACATATCTGTTACCATCCAGATATTTTGATTTTTGTCGATCGCGATATTATCTGGATTAGAAAAACCTGCACCTCCTGCTATTGGTTCTCCACCTACAGCTACCATTTCCCAGCGAAATGTTAAAGCATCAGGTTCATTTTCAGCTTCAATTAACCGCATTATCCAACCATATTCCCAAGGAGTTTCGCCTTTTGGCCCTTTAAAAATCCGTTTGTCTGGCGCACCATCGCCACCGGGAACACCAGAGGTAAAGGTAATATACAAAGAACCATCTGGGGCAATTTCCGTGTCTTCGGGACGGGCGGTACAAGTAGCACCAGCGGCGTTAGCGGCAAAGTGGGCATCAATGAGAATTGCGCCTTGTTTTTCCTCTGGAGTGCCAATGTAGAGGTCGCCCAAGGTTTTGAAATTTTGTTTGAAATTGGCTATTTCTGCGTCTGTTTTGGCGTTGTAGATGCCTCCTTCGGGACGTTTGGGTAGGGGTACGAGTCCCTCAACTAAGTTGCTGGGCAAAACTGGGTTTACTGGAGTGTTCGGTTGTAGCGGTATCCATTTGCCTGTACCGTCGGGGTTGAATTCGGCGGCGTAGAGCATTCCGTAGCGCAAAAGGTTGGAGTTGGCTTTGTTTTTGGGGTCTTGGACTTTGCCTGTACTGATGAATTTATACAGGTGTCCGCCTCTGCGATCGCACCCCGAATAAAACGCCAACGGTTTCCCCGCTTCCACTCTAACCCCCACAGCCTCATGTCTGTAGCGCCCTAACCAAGTATGCTTAATCCCATAATCTTCAGAATTTGCCGGATCGACTTCCACAATCCAGCCATATTTGTTACCAGCTAATCTCAGCACATTACCTTGACCGTACAATTCGCCTTCACCAATTACAAATTTGTTTTCGCTAGGATCGAAGGCAGTTCCATCAGCATAAACTGGCTCCGGGACTTGATTTTGGAAGTTTTCTTCGGCGCTTAAAACAGTTCCCCAAGGAGTTGTTCCCCCAGCACAATTACCAAAAGTACCAATAATTTTTGCCCCTAAATTATCTACGTAACCTTGTCCAGTTTTTTTCCGAAAAACAAACACACCGGGTCCACTAACATCTAAATATCTACCATCTTTTAAACCGCTAATTCCCGTAATTCGACGGTCAGCCGCAGAATTTGTTCTTTCCCATTTTCCCTCAGTATTTCTGCGAATTGAAATTATCCCAATTCCTTGATCTATTAAAGCTTCCTCGGAAATTTGTTGAATCTTTGCTTTTAAATCTGCCTGTTCATCTGGTAAAGCAAAAGCGTTAATTCCAGTTGTTCCAGCTTTTTCTAGGGCAGCTTTAATCTCAGAATTAGGTAACTTTTTACCTATCACTTTCTCAAAGGTTTGAAACCAAGGTATCGCACTAATATATTCAAAATTAATTGTCAAATATCCTTCATCTTTAGCAGTTTCTACAAAAGATAAATAATCATTGTTATAACCAAAGCGAGAATCGCCAATTTGATCTCCCCAAGAACTGACAATATCGTAAGTGTAACCTTCTGGTAATACTAAGTCATCTGCTACTTCGTACTTACTAAAGTCTGTTATTTGTTGTGCTACTGGAATGTCTTGAGTTTCCAGAGGCATTGGCCCTTTTACTGGTTGAAAGCCAATTCCACTAAAAATACCTTTTTTTTCCTTAAGGATATATGTACCTAGAGCAACTGTGGCAGCACCCGCTCCCAGAAATAACAGGAAGTCTCGGCGTTTCAGTTTCATAATTAAATCAGGTTATTAGGTAGATTGAATTCAGCAGGAGCAAGAATAAAATACAATTCCAGCCTTTATTTTATTTCTCTTAGTTTAGCGGCAAGTAAGGATTTGGTAATCTTCAGGT